>DAIUBX010000424.1:0-3513 GCA_036846465.1 Bernardetia sp. | reverse complement strand
CCTTTTTCTTCCTCTTCTTCCTCTTCCTCATCCTCTCTTTCTACATTAATGATTGGAGGAGCTGTTTCTTTTTTGACAGGAGGATTTTCTACGTGTGATGTAGAGTTTATAAAATCTTCTTTTTCCTTTTTCAGACGAGCTTCTTCCTCTACTGGGTCTTTCAAAAAACGATCTCCCAAAGAAGCATAGATGGCTGCATCTTTTAGGTTATCAGAATCATTATCTTTTGTTTCTTTTTGAGCATCTCTATCAAAACTAGAGTCGTCATTAGTTACATTCTCTTCTGTATTTTCTTGTTTGTTTTCTCGCTTATTAAGAGGTTTCCTTTCAAGAGAAGGTAATCCAAAAGAATCATCTAACAAGTTTTCATCATTCTGTTCAAAGCCTAATGACCCATCAGGTTTTTTCTTAATAACGCCTAAATTACCAATGTTTGCTCTGCCAGAATTTCGAATATCGTCATCTATTTTGGTAGTCATTTTCTCTAACTCTGTCTGAAAGTCAAAAATACTGATTCCTTCGGCTTCAGTTACACGTTTGCGTAAAAGCTCATTTTTATCACTTTTTAGTTTTTCGTAAAAATGGATTTTTTTGCTCGGTGGTGCTACTTTAACTCCAGAAATTTCAGAACCTGCATAACCTGCTACGAAAGTACCGAGTTTTGGAACAACGACTTCATCGTTTTCATTTAATAGTTGTTTGATGTATTTTTCGAGCATACTACCTATAATTTTATTTAAAGAATTTCGTAAAAAAAGAAGTTGAAAAAATGAATGTTTTTTTGATAAATTTTTAATAAAATAATTTCAAAAGCCTTTTTGTAGAAGAGCTTGAAAGCTATTTCACTCAAAATTTACGGATTTATATGAAAAGGTAAAAACAAATAAGCAAAAAAAATAACTTTTATCTATAAAATTTACAGATTTAGCGATTTTTTTGGTGAGTTTGTAGTAAAAATGGGTATTATAATGAACATACAATTCATTATTTCACAATTCCCTCTACCAAAAACGTCTGCTTTTCATTCAGAATAACATCTTCCGAACCTTGGATAGAATAACTTTCTAAAACCCCATTTTTTACTTTGATAATCAATGTTCTATCATTTTCATAAAGATTATTTTTATCTTTTTGAATAATCAATATTTCTTTCACATTTTCAAAAGAGGTTTCATTATTTCCATCAAATAGAATTTGCATTTCTTTTACAATTAAATTTTCTTCCTCTGTTTTGAAAGTCCATTTTTGAGTTGTTTTTTCTATTTTGTATCTATCACGAAGTTGTGGTGTATTGATGTCAGCAGAGTAAAAAAAAGCAAATTCATCTTTCCAGTCTATTTTTTTGAGTGTTTGTTCAGATTTTTGCCCTTGTAAAACAGTTTTCTTTGTAATGGTAACTTCTCTTTTATCTAAGGAATTAATTTGATTGTCCAAAAAACCTTTCAAATCAAAAAATTCTGTATCTGCGGTTCCTTTTACATCAGGAGGAATACACGAGAAAAGACTGAAAGCAAAAAATAAAAAACTAAAAATGACTGTTAAAGAGTAAGAAAATCGCTTAAAAAATGTGTACATAGCTTAACTTATTTGGGAGATTGTCGTTTTTGAGAGTAAATTTAGTACATGAATAAGAAATTACTAACGAATTTGAAGGAAAGTAGTTTTAAAATAAAATACGTTTCAAAAACAAAACGTTGGCTTATCAAATTTTATAAAAAAGTAATTTTACGATTTTTTAGATTCCAAATTATTTGAAGACTGCCTAATATTTTGTAAATTATTGAATGAATTCTAAAATAGTTGCCTTTTTTCAAAAAAAGCAAATAAATATATGCAAAATACAGCAAATTGACATCTATTCTAAAAAACAAGAGTTTATTCATTTATTCCACCTAAAAACACCCTAAATTATGGCAATGCTCATCATATTTACAATATTCGGACTTTTTTGGCTCGGCACTACACTAGCTTCTATTACCTATATGGTCTTCAAAAATAGTAAAAGTCTGACACAACAACTAGAAGCTCACCCTCCTTTTTGGCTACAAGATTATTATGCTTTTCTAAATAGATACCACAAACCTTTATTATTTGGAAGTATTATCATGGGAATTGGTCTGACCATTTGGGGACTTACTTCTCAAGAAGAAAAATATAATGACTGTACATTTTATGAAACAGAATCACGAATTATCATCAAAAAACGAAGCTGTCAAAAGAGAGCAAACATGGAAACAACCTACATCGAACGCTCTGCAACTCCTTACGGTGGAACAGAAAATCTATATCGTTATTTTGAACAAAACAAAAACAATCCAACAGGTGAAACAGGAACTATTTATGTTCAGTTTTTTGTACAAGAAGATGGTTCTTTGGCTGATATTTCAGTACTTTCAAGTATCAGCCCTACTTTGGATAATGAAGCAATTCGCTTAATAGAAGAATATACAGAAGGTTGGCAACCAGCTTTATATCGTGGAAGAGCTGTTGAGCAGCGTGTTGTTATTCCTGTTCAGTTTTAAAAAAAATATTATTAATTTCTTTCGTTGGCTCGTTTATGGAAGTTTTTGGGTATCGGTAGGTGCAGCTCTTATGGGGCTTAGCACCTACCTTTTACTTTTCGAAACGGCTGGTATTTCTTTCGAAGCTGCTCCTCTTTGGATTCTATTTTTTGGAACACTTGCTACTTATAATTTGTGTGTCTTTTATACAGCAGGAACTGCTTCCGAGAAATTTGAATTTATTTATAAAAAAAGAAATCTTCTGAAAATTATTTTCTTTTTGAGCTTAATTTTACTTATTCCTGCTCCTTTTTTCTTAACGCTCAATCAGTTTTGGTTTTTGGTTCATTTGACTGTAATTTCTGTCTTTTATACTGTGCCTATTCATATTGAATTGCCTTCAGAGGATATTTTAAAGGAGGAAATAAATGGAAAAATTACTGAAAATGAAGAAGGTTCTAACGAAAAAAAGTATTTTTATATTCCTGCTTGGCGTAATATTCATTATCTAAAAATATTTTTGATTGCTTATGTTTGGGCAAGTGCAACTGTTATTTTTCCTATGTTGCACGAAGAATTGATTATTCAAACACCAAAAATAATTGCTCTCTTTTTCGAACGTTTCTTTTTTACTTTAGCAATCACAATTCCTTTTGATATTCGAGATAAAGAAGGCGATAAAAGAGTAGGTCTAAATACGCTAGTTAGTTTATTAAGTACTCAAAATAGTAAAATTTTAGCTCTTTTTTTACTCTTGATTTGTATTTTTTTAATATATTATTTTCATACAGATTATTTTTTTTATTTTGGAATTATTTATATACTAACAGCTTTTTTGATTATTGGAAGCTCTACAAAACGTTCAGAATGGTATTTTACTGGTTTTATTGATGGTCTCTTTGTTTTAGAGTTTTTGATTTTGATTTTTACTAGATAATTTTCTTGGTTATTTGACTTTTTAGCGAAATGTTGTATTTTAAGTCCTAACTTTTATTTTAATTTGGTCTGTACT
>DAIUBX010000423.1:1915-3521 GCA_036846465.1 Bernardetia sp. | reverse complement strand
GAATCGTAAGGTACAAATACATTCTCACGCTAAAGCGTGAGCTACATGTGCGTAAGGCACATTCTACCAATCTATTTCGTCTTTTCCTTTTTCTTTGAGATAATTATTTGCTTGACTAAAATGTTTGTTTCCAAAAAAACCAGTATGCACAGAATAAGGTGAAGGGTGAGCCGATTCTAAAACTAAATGTTTTGTTCGGTCTATAATTTCGCCTCGTTTTTGAGCATCTTTTCCCCAAAGTAAAAAAACTACATTTTCTTTTTTATCAGACACAAGTTTTAATGCTGCCGAAGTAAATTCCTCCCAACCTTTTTTGCGATGTGAAGCAGGTTTTGAAGCCTGTACGGTCAAGACAGCGTTGAGCATCAAAACACCTTGACTTGCCCAGCGTTCAAGATTTCCACTTTTAGGAATTTCTTTGCCCAAATCATCATGTATTTCTTGAAAAATATTTTTGAGTGAAGGAGGAACTTTAACACCATCACTGACCGAAAAACTAAGTCCGTTTGCCTGTCCTGCGCCATGATAAGGGTCTTGTCCTAAAATAACGACTTTTGTGTCTTCTAAACTACACTTTTCGAAGGCATTAAAGATAAGACTTCCAGATGGATAGACTTTTTCTTTTTGTACTTCTTCTCTTAAAAAAAGAGATAGCTTTTCAAAATACGGTTTATTAAATTCTTCTTCTAAATGTGATTTCCAAGATGCTGCGATTTTTACGTCCATGAGATTTTTACTAGGTAATTTGGTAATTAATAACTTAAAAAATGGCAATTTACTATCAAAAAACAAAAGTTAAAAAAATATGTTTTTACTTTGCAATACAAAAATTTATAGTTCAAAATTTGTATTCATTGAAAAAAATTATCATTTTAGTAGTAAATCATTTCCTTTACTAAATGTTTCATAAAATGTTTGGAGAACTTTTTAGTGCAATTACAAACGGTATTTTGGTACGTGTGCGTACCGAATTTCATAAAAAACACTCCCAAAACGGGAATTTTGTTTTTACCTATTATATCACAATTACAAATACAAGCAACCAAACGGTACAGCTTATGCGCCGTCATTGGCATATTTATGATTCAAAAGGAACATATCAAGAAGTGGAGGGCGAAGGGGTAATCGGACAACAACCTATTCTTAAATCGGGACAATCACACAAATATGTTTCTGGTTGTCATCTCAAAAGCGACATGGGAAAAATGTCTGGAACGTATCTCATGCGAAGAATGGACGATGATACGCTTTTTGAAGTCAAAATCCCTGATTTTTCTTTGATTGATCCTGTGAGGTTTAATTAAATGGTAAAAGATAGCCTGAAAACAATTTTGTTCAAAGTCCTCATTATTTGTATCTTATTTAGTTTCTCTTCTGAAGGCAAAGAATATGTCTTTATAAAAGACGAGAATATAAATACAATAGAAGGTTTCTTGATATACAGAATGAAGAAAAAAGATGCAGAATTTAAAAGGCTTAATGAAAAGTTGAAATCTGAGGGAAAAAATCATTCAATCATGATAGATTATGATTTAGAAACTTTTTTTATACCTATGGACAGTCTCGTATCTCAATCACTAGGAAATCTATTGATAAACAATAATAA
>DAIUBX010000423.1:0-1905 GCA_036846465.1 Bernardetia sp. | reverse complement strand
GAGTTATACCAAACTGATATACGTGAAAATGAGGTAAATGTTAGGCTTTATTGTGATAAAAATTTCAAACTTAAAAATGATATTCCAATATATTGCAGTAGTCCTTTAGAACAGTTAGAAGGAGATTCTAAATATTTATACAGAATAAAATACTTAAAGGGTGATTTCAAATATTGTCAAATAGAAAACAACAGAATTCATCTGCGTATGATGGGTATAGGCTGTTTGCCTAATTCCAAACTAGAAAATGTTAATTGTTACTTTCTAATCGATATTGATAGTATGAATTGTGATACAGATATTAATGGATTTAAGCTTTGGGAATAAATTTTATAAATAAAAAACCGACACTTTGGAAAGTGTCGGCTACTTTTTATTCCTTTATCAAATAATATTTTTTCAATTCTTCTGCCTTTTTAAGATTTTCTAAAGCAATTTTAATTTCTTTATCCTCTTGATTAATGACAGGATAATACCCTTCAGATTGCCAAGCTAATTTTGCTACACTTGCCTTTATTTGATTCAAAATAAAAGCTCTTGAAATTTGATATTCGGTAGTATTGAAAACTACTTTTTGGTTTTTGGCAAAACGTAGAAAATCATCTTCTAATTTTTTATCAATCGTAAAATTAGAAACAAATTCTTTCAATTTCATCGCCTTGAATTTCTCTTTATTAAGATTGTAATACGTACTTGTCCAATTTCTGAGTACATTTTTTGAAAAAAGAGAATCTACAAAAGGCGTAAAATAAGAAGTATCTCTCGGTACAAAAACATCAGGCATTATTCCACCACTTCCATAAACAGTTCTTCCATGAAGTGTTTTATATTGCTTGGCTATATCCATTTTTGAACTATCAGCATGGTAGAGTTCGCCATTTGTGTAGCGTTCCATAATTTCCAAACCATAATCTGTCGTGTCGCTATATGGTTTCTGAATGCTACGACCACTTGGCGTATAATATCTTGAGATTGTAAGGCGAAGTTCTGAACCATCACGAAGTGTAATCGGTTTTTGAACCAACCCTTTTCCAAACGAACGCCTCCCAACAACCAAAGCTCTATCGTTATCTTGCAATGCACCAGCTACAATTTCAGAAGCAGAAGCACTTCCTTCATCCAATAAAACAACTACTGCACCTTCTTCAAATTCACCTTTTCGATGTGCTTTCTCTTCGCTATCAAAACGGCTTTGTTTTCCGTCTGTATAAACAATCATTTCTTTTCCTGCCAAAAGCTCATCAACCATCTTTACAGCTTGATCCATATACCCCCCAGGATTTCCACGCAAATCCAAAACTAAATCTTTCATTCCTTCACGCAAAAGTTTATTTAATTGCGTTTCAAATTCCTTAAAAGTATTCATTCCAAAACGAGAAACTTTTATATAACCTGTCTTTGAAGTAAGCATATAACCTACCTCTACCGTACTTGTCGGAATTGTACCACGCTCAACAGTTACGACCAATTCTTTATTTTGATACGGACGGAAAAGCGTCAAGTTTACTTTTGAGTTTTTCTTTCCACGTAGCAAATCAAAAACTTTTCGGTTATCAATTTTGACATTAGCTACTGGCGTGTCATCTACTTTAATTATTCTATCTCCAGCTTCTATTCCTGCCCTAGAAGACGGACTATTCGGAATCGGCATAATGACTTGAATGGTATCCTCAAAAAGAACAAATTCAACGCCTATTCCTTCGAAATCCCCCTCTAATTGAGAGTTCATTATTTCTACATCTTTTGCAGGAATATAACTTGTATGAGGGTCAAGTTTGGATAACATTTCCTTTATTCCATGATCTGTAATATCTCCTAAATTAACTGTATCCACATAATAATCTTCAATATAGGAAAGCACTTGACGCATTTTTTTGGCTTGGTCAGAAGCACTTTCTTCTGTTT
>DAIUBX010000422.1:0-3524 GCA_036846465.1 Bernardetia sp. | reverse complement strand
ATTTAAAAAACATGTGGGTAATCGATAGGGTTTTAACCCTGTCTGAAGTTTATAGTAAAACTTATTAAACACTGTACTAAAACACTATTTATATGAATGCTTATGTTTTTCCAGGTCAAGGCTCACAGTTTGTCGGAATGGGCAAAGAATTATACGAAACTAACGAAACTGCCAAAGAGCTTTTCGAAAAAGGAAATGAAATTTTAGGTTTCAGAATTACAGATTTGATGTTTGAAGGTACAGACGAAGATCTCAAACAGACCAATGTAACTCAACCTGCTATTTTTCTTCATTCTGTCATTTTGGCAAAAGTAACTGAAAATTTTAAACCTGATGCTGTGGCAGGGCACTCTTTGGGAGAGTTTTCGGCTCTTGTGGCTGCTGGTGCGCTTTCGTTTGAAGATGGACTAAGACTTGTGAAAGTTCGTGCAGAAGCCATGCAAAAAGCCTGTGAGGCAGCACCTTCTACTATGGCTGCTATTTTGGCTTTAGATGATGAAATTGCTGAAAAAGTATGTGAGAAAGTAGCTAAAGAAAATAATGAAATAGTAGTTCCTGCCAATTATAATTGTGTGGGACAACTTGTTATTTCGGGTTCTATAAAAGGTATAGAATTGGCTTGTGAGGCAATGAAAGAAGCTGGTGCAAAACGTGCTTTGGTACTCAATGTAGGTGGTGCTTTTCACTCGCCTTTGATGGAATCGGCTAGAGAAGAATTGGCTACTGCTATCAATGAAGTAAATATTGAATCGCCTTCTTGTCCTATTTATCAAAATGTAGATGCAAAACCTTATACAGAACCTGTAAAAATCAAAGAAAACCTAATTGCTCAACTGACTGCGCCTGTGCGTTGGACACAAACGGTTCAAAATATGCACAACGACGGAGTTACGAAGTTTATAGAATGTGGAGCTGGAAAAGTTTTGCAAGGACTTGTAAAGAAAATTGAACGAAGTGCAGAAGTAGAATCTGTATAAGAATTATGAATGATAAATTGTAAATGGTGAATGATAAATTATAAAAAAACTCATTTACCATTTATAATTTACAATTAATCACTAAAATATTTTGAAAGAATCACAAACCATTTCTCAATCTGTTCGCTATATCTTACTTATAGCCTCTGTTTTTTGGGCAACTTATTTGACTGAATGGATGTGGGAACAAGATTGGTCGCACTGGGTTGGTTACCCTAGAAGTAAAGAGGGGATTATCGGCATTTTTTTGAGTGTTTGGTTACATGGCGATTGGATGCACTTGGGTTCGAATACAGTTGCATTTATAATGCTTGGAAGTGGGCTTTTTGTGCTTTATCCTGCGCTATCTGAAAAAATTTTATGGATAAATTTATTTTTAACGGGTTTTGGAGTTTGGCTTTTTGCTCGTCCTGCCTATCACATTGGCGCAAGTGGTTGGATTTATTCGTTGGCTAGTTTTTTGTTTTTTAGTGGTATTTTTCGGAGAGATAGGCGTTCACTTATGATTAGTTTTACAATTATGTTTGTTTATGCAGGGATGTTAGAAACTGTTTTTCCATCAGAAAAAGCAGTTTTAAATCATATTTCGTGGGAATCGCATCTTATTGGTGGAATTGCAGGTGCATTTATGGCATTTTCATTTCGAAAAGAAGTAGCTGATACTTCTGTTTTAGAACAAAGCGAAATAGTAAATTATTTAGATACAAATAAAAATTACCAAGAAGGCATAATTCCGTTAGAAACTTCTAATTTTGTGTATTCTTATAAAGAGAAGTAGGGGCGTGGGATTAGGGGTGAGGAACGTGGGAATAAAAATTTCCTAAACGCCACCCCATTCCCACGTCCCTAGTCCCTCACTTCCAAAACCTCAATCTCCAAAAAGTTGAATCCTTCAAAAATAGCTGTCGTTATCCTAAATTATAATGGTGAGAAATTATTTCCTATTTTTTTACCTTCTGTTATTGAGCATAGCACGAATGAATTTACAGAAATAATCATTGCTGATAATGCTTCTACTGATAATTCTATCGATTATTTAAAAAATAATTATTCACAACTTAGAAGAATAGAATTATCTCAAAATCATGGTTTTGCAGAAGGATATAATCAAGTATTAGGTATTTTAAAGTTAGAAAAACAGTTTGATTATTATATTCTGCTTAATTCTGATGTGGAAGTTACTCAAAATTGGCTTACTCCTATTTTAGAAATTTTTGAAAAGGATATTGAAAAGAATATTTCAGCCATTCAGCCAAAAATTCGTATGCACACTCACAAACACCTCTTCGAACACGCAGGAGCAGCAGGTGGAATGATTGATTATTTAGGTTATCCATTTTGTAGAGGACGAATTTTTGATACTTTAGAAGAGGACAAAAGTCAGTATGATAATCAAATTTCTATCTTTTGGGCAACAGGTGCAGCTATGGCAATTCGTGCAGAAGTTTATCACGAACTAGGAGGCTTAGACAAAGATTTTTTTGCTCACATGGAAGAAATAGATTTGTGTTGGAAAATCCATCATACTGGGAAAAAGATTGTTTATTGCCCTGAAAGTACTGTTTTTCACTTAGGAGGAGGAACTCTTAATCCAATGAGCGAGAGGAAAACGTATCTTAATTTTAGAAATGGATTGACACTTTTATTAAAAAATTTACCGTCTAAAAACTTGTTTTTCAAGATTTATTTTAGAATGATTTTGGACGGAATAGCAGGAGTAAAATTTCTTTTAGATGGAAAACCAAAATTTATGTTGGCTATCTTAAAAGCTCATTTTTATATGTATGCTAATCTTTCGTCTATTTTGGTAAAAAGAAAAGACAATCAAAAAAAGTTTGGTACATTAAAACTTCCTTCGATGGTCTATTCTAAAAGTATTGTTTGGCAGTATTTTGCTAAGAAAAACAAGACATTTGATAAATTGGAAAAGTAATTTACTTCAATTCTAAAACAACAGCTTCTTTATCGATTTCCTCAAAAGAATAGATTTTTTTTCCGTTGTGTTCTTGCATAAAACTTTGAGCATCTTCTTTTGTAGCAAAAGGAACAAAATCTTTTCCCATTGGGCTTGTTTTGTCACTTCCTGTTACATAAAAAGCAGTTTGTCCATCTATTTTTTGAGTAGTATAATAATCTGTAACCTCCATTTTTTCAATAGAATTTGCGACATTATTCGGAGAGTCTGCCAAATGAATAAACATACAACGAGGTGAACAAAAAGCTAAAGTTGCAGAATTTGCTTTTAACATAACTTGCCAGTTTGGAAAGTCATTAGTAGGCATTCCACAGTTTTGGCAGTCTGTCCATTCGTATTCTGTTTTTTGAGAAGTTGATTCTGCAACTTCTGTATTTTGTTCTTCCTTTGTCGCTTTATTTGTACAAGAAAAATTGATTACAGAAATTGATATGAAAATTAAATAAAATATTTTTTTCATTTTGATTATAATTTATAAATAAAATATTAAGTTACACAAGGGATTACAGTATTTTTAATTTAAAACCGTACACTTTTATTTAAGCTCAATTTTTGGATTTTTAAAAATTAGT
>DAIUBX010000421.1:0-3526 GCA_036846465.1 Bernardetia sp. | reverse complement strand
ATTGGGTAGCTGAAAAGGTTGTTTTTTGGGTATATCATCTAGTTTCATGATTGTTTTTGTTTTATATTTTTTATTGGTAATTTTCTTTTAAATAGGCTTCAATCTTTTTCGTAGCCAAATGATAAGAGGCTTTTAAAGCACCCACAGAAGTATCTACGATTTCTGAAATTTCTTCATATTTCATTTCATCAAAATATTTCATATTAAAAACTAAACGCTGTTTGTCAGGTAAAGTCAAAATAGCTTTTTGAAGAATTAACTGTACTTCATCGCCTGAAAACTGCTCATCACTTTCTAAGTTTTGCATAAGCTGTTCCGATGTTTCATTCATCTGCAAACCATATTTTTTCTTTTTTCTTTCCAAAAATCGCAGCGTTTCATTGGTAGCAATTCTATAAATCCAAGTATAAAGTTTTGATTCATTTTTGAATTTATCAATGTTTTTCCAAACCTTCACAAATGTTTCTTGCAACAAATCATCAGTATCATCTGCATCAATGACCATTTTTCGGATATGAGAATAAATTACTCGTCGGTGCAGACGCATAATTCCATCAAAAGCGATAGTGCGTTCTTTAGAGTTCGTTTGTGGATTTTGTAATTGCTGAATCCACTTTTGTTCTTGTTCTGCTTGACTGGGTTGAACTGATTCTGACAAAGAAAAATAGATTAATGTTTAGGATTATAAACTATTGAATAAATATCTTGCTGGTTTGTTTTATTAGTTAGACCTAAAAATAAAGCAAAGGTTTAATCATTGTGAAAAAACTTTGAAATCGTTGAGCATAAAATTATATTAATCTAAGGCAAAATAATTTTAATATTTTTTTATTAAATGAAATAATTACAATAAAATAATTGTGAAATTATTTTTTTTAAATAAAAATTAATTTTGGTTGTTATATGAGTAAGAATTTCAAATTATTGATATTCATTTTTTTAACTTAACTTTTTTAACTAGAAATTATTATGGCAGAAATTAAAATTGAACAAAAAACACCGATTATTCCTTGGTTATTAGGACTTTTATTAATCGCAGCAATCGCTACAGGTGTCTATTTTGCATTCCAAGTTGGAGATGAAGAAGACAAAGAAGCAATAGTTATGGCAGATGAGATTCCTGAAAACGAAATCCTTCCAGAAGAATCTATGGAAACAAATAATCTTCCAGCAGAGATAAACGATTTTGTTTTATTCGCAAATGAAGAAAAACAATATGCCGACGGAGAAATGGAAATTCATCATCAATATACAAGTGATGCTATTCGTAAAATGAGTAGTGCCTTGGTAGTTCTTGCTGATAAAAAAGGAATGACGCAGCAAATGAATGTACAAGATTTGAGTACAAAATTGAATACAGCTGCAGACCAAATCCAAGAAAATTGGAAAGAAACCAACCATGCAGACCATATCAGAAATGCTTTTTTGCAAGTGAGTGGTGCTTTGAATCAACTTACAGATGGTTCTACAAACGAAAGTTTGAAACAAGCTGCAAAGGATATTGACCCCAATAAATTGACATTAGACCAAAAAGCTGAGGTTAAAAAATTTATTGACAAAACAGCTTCTGTAATGAAACAATTAGCTATGGAATAACTTATAGTTAATTTTTTATTCAAAATTTAGTCTCTCATTTTTTAAACTTTATTTTTATTATGGAACACAAAACAGATAAAAAAACAGATTTTAGCGAAGAAATTACCTTCGAACGCTTAGAAGACCTTACAAAATACAAAGTAGCTGATGGCTATGATAACGTAGTAGGATGGAAAGTAATAGCAGGTAAAAATCTCCGAATTGGAAGAGTAAAAGCTCTTATCGCATCTAAGGAATTAGAAAGAGTGCTTTATTTGGACATTGAAATAGACGAAAGCATATCTAACGAAAGTGATAATCACAATAATAGTCATTTGTATATTCTTGTTCCGATTGGACTTGCCAAATTAGACCACAATGCAGAAATTGTTAACGTAGATGCTATTGATGCAGAAGCATTTGTGAGTTATCCTCGTTATGATGGTTTGGATGTTCATATCGATTATGAGTATTTGATACACCAGTATTATGCAACACACCCAGAAATTCATTTAGAACCTTTCGAAGGACGTACTGCAAAATATTATGATCACGATTTATTGTATGAGCAAACTACTGTTTATGGCAATCAGACAATCGGATTTTAAAAAACAATATTTTGTCTATAATCAGGACTACATAAAAAAGCCTATCAGATTTTATAATCTAATAGGCTTTTCTATTTCAAAACTATTGTCAGAGTTATTTCGGTATAGGGCAAACGCACGAAATTTTAATTCATTCTCTGTTTACAGTTTTGTGCTGTATTTTACCATTATCAAGGTCAATTTTTTTCAAAAATTAACCATTGCTAAGGTAGAAACTCTCTATTTTTTATTTTTTTCCCTTAGCAATCGTCTTTATCGAAGATAAAAAGACGTTGATAATGGGGGAAAAATAAAAAATAAATTTCGTGCGTTTGCCCTAATTTCGGTAATCCGAAAAACTACTTACAAAGTTTTATTTTTGAACTTTGTGTTTAAAAAGTAAATTTGTATTTACTTCTAACTTCATAAATCTGATTTCTAACTTTATTTTATCTATTCAAATAAACCATCAAAACCGAAATATCAGAAGGACTGATTCCACTAATTCGTGAGGCTTGTCCTAATGTACGAGGCTGAATTTTGGTCAATTTATTTCGTGCTTCCATAGAAAGCGAAGGCATAGAATGATAATCAAGACCATCAAACAAGTGCAAACCTTCTAAACGCTGCATTTTTTCTACTAATTGTTTTTCTTTCTGTACATATTCAGAATATTTGATTTGAATTTCGGCTTGTTCCAAAATCTCCTCTTTGTCTTTTGTTCCTGAATATTTCTCTAACAAATTAGCAATTTCACTATCCATTCTACCCAAATCTTTCAATTCAACTTGTGGACGTTTTACAATATCGACAGCTTTTACTTTTTGCTTCAATTCAGAAGTTCCAAGCTCTGCCAAAATAGGATTTGCATCTTCTATTTCTAAACTCTTTTTATTCAAAAATTTGACTACTTCGGCTACTTCTGCCTCTTTTTCTTTCATTTTCAAAAGACGAGTTTCGGAAGCCAAACCTAAATCAAATCCTTTTTGAGTAAGACGAACATCAGCATTATCTTGACGGAGCAAAATACGATATTCAGCTCTTGAAGTAAACATTCTGTAAGGTTCATCTGTGCCTTTATGAATCAAATCATCAATCAAAACACCAATATAAGCATCAGAACGAGAAAGCGTAAAGGCTTCTTTTTCATGTGCTTTTTGGTAGGCGTTTATTCCTGCCATAAGTCCCTGACAAGCAGCTTCTTCATAGCCTGTTGTTCCGTTGATTTGACCTGCAAAATACAGGTTTTCAAGACGTTTTGTTTCTAACGTTTCCTTTAATTGTGTCGGTTGGAAAAAGTCGTATTCAATCGCATAACCGGGACGGAACATTTTTGCTTTCTCAAAACCTACAATTTGATTTAA
>DAIUBX010000420.1:0-3528 GCA_036846465.1 Bernardetia sp. | reverse complement strand
AACCGAATACTCGGCAAATTCTGCTCAATTACTCGTTGTACTTCAGCTAGTGTAGTAAGCCTTTTTTGATTGTTTACAGTAGATAACTCTACTTCTTTTGGTGAGTAGAAATAACCTACGCTCGGCACTCGTTGAAAAAATGGCAGCTCTTGGCTATCAATCAAAATAATACGATAGTCTTCCACATACTCATCAAAACCTTCAATTTGATTTCTGTAAATTTCTATCTGTTTTTTGGTTGGACAGAAGAGATAAACCGTATAGGCTTGATTGACAATAGAGGCATATTCATCGTCTGAAAGAGGCACATTTGTATCTTTTGAAGTAAGCAGTAAAGTAATTTCTTTGATACCTTTTTTTGATGATTCTCTAATAGATTGACTTATCATTTTTGACCATTTTTTTGCTTCTCCATTTGATAAAAATTCATTATTCAAGTGAGCAACACGATGAGCAATTTTCTTATCAGCTTCCATTTCTGAAATAACTTTTTCTACTGCCATCATCAATTTTGGAGAAGATGCGATAATATCGTTTTTCAAAACACCTTTCAAGATTCCGATTACTATTGGAAGGATTAAATAACCTTCTGTTTGCTCTAATTTAGCTTGTGGTTTTGGTGTATATTTTCTTAATGATTTGAACATATTTTTTTTGGTAAATTTGGTGTTGATTTGTTTTTTTATCCTTGCCAAGCTTCATTTTGGTTTGGCAAGGATAGATTTTCTATTTTAATTTTCGTTTATCTTTCCTCCGTAATTTCAACAGGGATACCGAACTGTTCTTGTGTTTCTTTTTTACTTGCGATATGCTCGTCGGTTGCTTTTTGCAGTTCCTCAAAGTCTAGACTGAACTCTTCTTGTTTTTCCTTTTTATTTCCTTCAAATAAATTTCCTTGACGGTATTCAGAAAGAATAGCAGATTCAGCAATCTGACTTAAAAAGTTTTGAAAATGCTCAAGCGTTCTTTTTACAGAATTAGGATAATCTTCTACATCTCGCTTGATACATTTGATAGCAATTCGGTTCTGAATTGTCTTTTCATTCACGATTTTATCATCGACGTGAAAGCTAAGAACAGGCTCAACAAACTTTACAAGCTCGGCTTCCTTGTTGACTATTTCATTGAATTTCATTGCTACAAGTGTCGTATTATCCAAAAAATGGAAATCTGGAAAAAGATTGTCGGCAAGGAGGTTAGGCAATAGTTCTTTTTGAAAAAAATGTAATCTTTCAATGTCTTCTTCTTTTGAAAGCTGACACGTATAAGAGTTTCCTTTGAAGGTCTGAGCTACGATGAAGTAAGCAATTTTACCTTCTTTTTTGAGTTTTGATTTGAGTTCTCTAGCTAACATAAATTTGAAAATTTGATAGTGATAAAATAAATTTGGGTGATTGTTTTTTACTCTTGGTTAAATTTCTTAAGCGTTTTGTAAGTCGGTCGGCAGACTTCAATGAAGTTTCTTGTTTTGCCTTCTAGTTTTTTGGCATTCTCAAGGTCTGTTTGTCTTTTATTTTTGAAATAAGCTGCTTGAGCGTTCATCATAATTTCAACTCTTTCAAAAAACTCAATAAACTTTTTAGAGAGTTCGGAGGTAGCCAAAATATGATTGAGGACTTTTTCTAAAGGAATTTTTACTCCTGATGATTCAATGAAAAAATCTTCGTAACAGCCTTCAAAACTTTGTTCATCTTCTACCACTTCTTCAGTAATTTTGTAAAAAAGGGGTGTAATTTCATTTACCTTTTTTGGGTAGATAAACTCTTGTTTTGCTTCGGTTTGATTTTCTTGGTTCATAGATTTGGTGTTTTTTAGGCTTCTAAATAGTATTTGATTATTGAATTTACTTTTGCCCTGCTAATAGATTCATTTTCAAATATATTTTTTTGAATCACTTTTTTGTCTTCAATTTGATTTTGAAAAGCTGCCCATTCATTTCGTTTATGTTTGAGTAGAAGTTGAGCTTTTGCAGTATTGTACATGTCAAATATTTCTTGTCTTGCAAGTAGCATTTCCTCCCAACGCTGCTCTACCGATAATTCAAAGAGTTTTTCTTTGATGGCTAAATCATACCAAATGACTATTCTAACTTCAAAAGGTGGATATTCTTTGGTTTCTTTTGCTTGTTTTATTTCATTCAGAAATACTTCTTGGTTGACTTCTATCTGTTTGGCAGTTAGTTGGTTAGATTCTTCTACCAATTCTTTGCGTTGCAATTTTACAGATGCTCTTCGGTCATTTCCTGTAAAAGGAATGAGATTGCACATTTCTTTCAATCGGCTTCGTGTTCGTTGGTCATATCCTGTATTTTCATTTTCGAACATTTCTAAACTTAGATTTGTCGTAAAATGCGTAATCGTACCAGACCTAAAAACTTTGTAACGAAGCTGCAAAACTCGTGTGTCAATATCCACAGAATTACCATAGCTTTTGTAGGCTCTACACGCATCTAAACCCAATTCGTCGTAAAACCAGTGTGAACCATTGTCGATTATCGGCTGCTTGTTATCCTCGTGCATTTTGAGTAAATCCCAAAACGAGGTTGAACCAAATCCGTACATTACCTTTCCTCTATTTTTGTAATGGAATAGTTTGTGAGTTTGGCATAAAGCATTCAAAATAAACATTAGCTCTGTCTTGCCACTACCAGGCGCACCAAATAACAAAATGCCTTTTGCAGATGAATATTGAGGATTTTCTTCATCAAATTTTGCAGGATTGACGAAGTAATCCCAAAGTAGCTTAACCACTTTTTCATTCGACTTATCCAAAACAAATTCTTGTGATTTGTTTGGCGATGCTTTTCGCATATATGCCGTTGCAAACTCACAAAAGTATTCAGAATTGAACGGAATTACTTTCTGAGGTTTAGGTTTTTGAAATTGATTAATAGCGAGTTCTTGAATGCTTTTAGCATCAGAAAACCTATTTGAGGGTAGTTCTTGAGTAGTCTGCATTTTCGAAATCTAAATTTTTAGGTTGAGAATTGGTTTTGGTTTTTGATAGCGTTTGATTTTCATGGCGAACAATATTTTCAGGGAAAACACCCTGCCAACCGTTCGTTGCACTATCTTCAAGTGCTTTTGAGGCGACTTGCTCACCGAAGCGTTCCAATTTTTTGAAAATCATCATGGCAGCCGTCGGTGTGACAGGTTTTTTCATTTCCTTTCGGATTTTTCGGAAGGCAAACCAATTTTCTCGGAACTCTTCACTTTCAAAAGGCAATTCCAACGCATCGACCTCCGATTCTTGGGAAACCTTTTTTGGCGCAACTTTTTTGGAAGGGGGAGTTTCTGTTTTTACTGGAATTTCAGAAATTTCATTTCCCGTCGGATTTTCAAAATTTTCATTTTCAGAAAAATTTTCTAAAAAATTATTTTTCGAAAAATCCTCATGATTGTTATTATCTTTATTCTTTATTCTTATATTCTTATGATGGCTGAAGTTTGTACTGGAGTTTGTACTTACCTTTGTACTGGAGTTTGTACTGGAATTATTACAGTCAATCCGTTTTTTACTGGAGTTTGT
>DAIUBX010000419.1:0-3534 GCA_036846465.1 Bernardetia sp. | reverse complement strand
GGGAACTGAAAGTAAGCGTAGCTAAAATATAGCACATTTCTTTATAGCTTGACGGTTATGGTAAGGACACGAGCAATGGTAGAGTTAATTCTTCTTCGAAGAATTGTTCACTTTACGAAATAAAATTTTGTCTTTAGACAAAAAATAGTTCCGTTGCTCGTGTCCCCACGAGCGACCTACCATAAACAAATCCTTAAGTTGACAGCATTGAGCTTCAAGGCTTGAACTAGGCTTAAAAAATATTCTACCATTCTTCTTGTCTCCTCCAAGTAGCACCGTATTCATTAACCAACACATTATCAAAATAATCGGCTCTTTCTAATAGATTTTTTACTAAATCTACGGCAGTTTGAAGTTTTAGATATTGACCAAAAATAGAAAAGGAAAGAATTATATCTTGTCCGTTTACACTAAAACGAAGTCCTTTCAAAGAATGGTTTTGCTGCAATAGAAAAGAATACGTATCGCCAATATTATCTTTAGGAAGATTACACAAATACGCATCACCAAAAATATAACCACTCTCAGGATTGTAAGAAAGGTTGATAGTTGCACTTCCTTCTACCATTTCCCAACGGTTTGCACCAGCACGAGCAAGACTTGCATTTTTACCCAACTGTGTAATTAATTCTTCTATCAAATGAGCAATTCCGACAGGTGTATAAACTTCTTTTGTAAAATCAACCACCTTAGAACCACAAGAAGGGCAATAGGAATTTTGAATTTTGGGAAGCAAAACAACATTGGTACAAGAACCACAACGGACAGCTTTTTCTCTTTCAAATTTCTCAAAATCATTCAACGTTTCTTCCAAGTAATCAGAGGGCAGCGCAAAACCCAAATCGTTTCCTTCTCTATGAATAAATGTATTTACACCAATTACTCTTCCCAGATTATCCACTAAAGGTCCTCCACTATTACCGGGATTGATGGCTGCATCTACTTGAATGTAATTTATGCCGTTGTGTAGTCGTTTTGCCTTTGAAATTATTCCTTGTGTAGTTGTGTATTTTAGTCCGTAAGGATGTCCGATGGCTACAATAGGTTCTCCATCTCTGATTATTTCTTGTGAATAATTGATAGTAGGCATTTCTAAATTGGGAGCAACCAAGAAAGCCAAATCCAAGCGAGTGTCTGTAAAACAAACTTCTGCCAGTTGTTTGGGAACATTTTTTCCACTTATTGCCACCTCTGCACAACCTTCAATAACGTGATGATTGGTAACAATAATATTATGATTACGAAGATAAAACCCCGTTCCAGAGCCTTTTGGTGTAGCAATTTGAATGACTACTTCTTTATAAATTTCAATGGTTTGATACATAAACGAACATAGAGAATGACAAAAAAGACTTTTTAGAAAGTAGCAACAGATAAAGATAGAATATAAGTTACTCAAAAATAACGTTCTTTTTTAGACTTATTTTATAAATTGATTAAAAATCTGTTTTGAGTAGTTGAGAAAATATAATTAATTCCAATTTTTATCAAAAACAATCAATCTAATTAGAAAAAATTACTTTGTCAAAATGACTTTTTCTGACTAAATTACTTTCTATTCTAAAAATAAATCCTCAACGACGGCTTTAGCTTTGTTGACGGTTGTATATAAAACGGTCTATGAAAAAATCTACAAAAAAAATCTTTCTAGTTTCTTTTTTTGCTATTCTTGCTTTTTCCATTGGAGGTTGTGTCAGTTGGTGGCAAGACTGGAACGCTCCCAAAACCATGCTTCAAAAACGAAAGCTGATAGAATCTAGTTTAGTTTTACTTCATAATAAAGATAATTATATTCCTCTTCAAAATCTCTCTAAAGATAGAAAAGCAGTTGTAAGTATTTCGAAAAGTCCATTTGCTATTTTTGAAGAGAATATCAATTTGTATGCAGATTTTACGACGGTTCATATTGTTCCTTCTGAGGATTCTATAAAGTTGGTTGCTGATTTTCAGAGTTTGGATAATTTTAATGAGATTGTTTTTTTGATAGGGAAAAATGGAAAAGAAGATTCTATTTTTAGTTTTGTAGCTCGTCAAATTGCTGTTTTTGCTTCTTCAAAACCTGTTTCTGTCGTTGTTTTTGAGAATAGAAATTTTATAGAGAAAAATCAAAATGAGCTTTTAATCACAAATGCACTTCTTTTTTGCCCTGTCTATAATTCTATTTCTGAAGAGTTATCAGCTCAACTTCTTTGTGGTGGTTTTGGTGCAAGTGGAGTTTTGGAAAACGAAATTCTACCTACTTTTAAAAAAGATAAAGGTATTTTTACGAAAAAAAATAGACTAAAATACACCATTCCTGAAGAAGTAGGAATAAAATCGCAAGACCTTTCTCTTATCGATACACTCGTTTTGGAAGCAATGAGAGCCAAAGCAATGCCGAGTTGTCAAGTTTTGGTTGCTGTAAAAGGAAATGTAATTTATCAAAAAGCGTTCGGTTTTCATACTTACGATTCTACTACCAAAGCTCAAAAAAGTGATATTTATGATTTGGCTTCTGTTACCAAAATTTTGGCTTCAACGGCTGCTTATATGGCAATTTATGATCAAAACCGATTGCCTTTAGATTCTACTTTATCGCATTTTTTACCTTTTTTTGAAGGAACAAATAAAGATACATTAGTCTTAAAAGATATTCTGACCCACCAAGCACAATTATTTCCTTTTATTGATTTTGGACACAAAGCAACCAAAAATCATAAAGTATATTCAAGAGATGTTTTTAGAGATAAGAAAGAAAAAGGTTTTGAAACGCAATTATCAGATAATCTTTTTATAAAAACGGATTATTACAAATCAAGTATGCTCAAAATCATTGCAGAGTCGAAGCTACAACCTACAAAAACGTATTTATATAGTGATTTGGGTTTTATTTTATCGCCTGAAATTATAGAAAGAATAGTACAAGAAGAATTTAGCAATTTTCTTCAAACTCATTTTTATAAGCCTTTATCTGCCCCAACACCTACTTTTAATCCAGTAGAAAAATTTTCAAGAAGCAGAATTGTTCCTACTGAAAGAGATTCGATTTTTAGAAAAACCTTAGTTTGGGGAACTGTTCATGACGAAGCTGCTGCCATGCGTGGAGGAGTTTCGGGTCATGCTGGGCTTTTTGGAAATGCCAATGATGTAGCCAAACTTTTACAGATGTTTTTGAATGGAGGAAGTTATGGAGAAACTACTTTTTTGACTCCGACTACACTTTCAGAGTTTACACGCTGCCAGTTTTGTGAAGAAGGAAACCGAAGAGGATTAGGATTTGATAAGCCACTTTTGGAATGGAGTCCGAACGGAAATACAGCAAAAGATGCCTCTGCGTTGAGTTATGGGCATTTTGGGTTTACAGGTACGATGGTTTGGGTTGATCCAGCAAGTGAAATGATTTTTATTTTTCTGTCTAATAGAGTGTATCCGACTAGAGAAAGCAAAATGCTAATGAACCTAAATACAAGAACTAGAATACAACAAGTGATTTATGATGCTATGCAATAGGGGATTGGGAAATAGGAATTAGGAGCGAGGGAATGGGAAATGGGG
>DAIUBX010000418.1:0-3543 GCA_036846465.1 Bernardetia sp. | reverse complement strand
TCTCTCGTTCCACGCCCCCTCTTCTCCTACCCCATTAATCATTCGCTAGTTCCAAAAGGGTTTCATAGTAATTTCGTTTTTGCATTTTGGATTTTAGCCATGCATAAAATGCCATTTCTTGTAAGTCTTCTTTTTGAGTAGTTTCTGCAAAAGTGATTACTTTTTCAACTTTTTCTGAAAAATCAGCATTCGTAACTCGTTGTGGATAGCGCATATATTCCTCCAATAAACTCAAAAAAGGTTTACTGTTTTGATTATTGGATTGTCCTAAAAGAGATGCATATTTTTGTTTTATTTTAGAAATGATTTTTCGTGCAATATCATCGTTTTTGAGTTCGAACTGTAAAACTGCTTCTATAAGCCATTTTCTAACTACCCACTCTTTTCCCATTTTTTTCTCTATCCACGCATCCGAATGTCCAAAATCTAGTAAAACTTTGTGCGCTTGTTTGAAATTGTCTTTTTGAAAGTGATAAAAAACGAGATTAAGATGTGTATTCAAAATATCATTTGTAGAAAGAACAGCCTTATTTTTTTTGAGTAAATTTTCTAATAATTGAATAGCTTTTTCTCTTTCATTTGTGAAAGCAAGATTTGCAGCCGTAAGAAGTGTAAATTTTGAATAAAAAGAAGTTTTATAACTTTTTGAATTTTTGCTAGAAGATTCTAAAATACTTTTAAATTCTTCAAGATAGTTGAGTGATTCTTTAAATTTTTTGTTTCGATATAAAACGTGTGCCAACATATAAAGAAGCGATAATCTATAATATTGATTCTTTTCAGAAATCATTGTATCGCTTATTAGTTCGTCATAATTTGCTCGTAAGAAAAACTCAAAATTATAATAATCCTTTTTAGCTACAACGGCATTTCTAGCAATATTGAGCAAATTAAAACGAATTCTAGGGCGTTCGCTTACAGCTTGAGTCAAGTCCCATTCTTCCAAAATCTGTGTCATTATTTTATCAAAATCCAAAACTTTTCCTTCCCGTTTGGCTTCTGCTAGTTGATTTTTTAAGATACAATTTGCCATGTGCGCTCGTTCTTCCTCTTCTGCAAAAATCTTGTTTTGATTGCGTAATTCTAAAAGTTCTTCAAATGGAGGCGCAAATTCATTGTCTGTATTGGCAAGAGCAAGATTATAAATTGAATTTAGAAGATGATACTGTTCATTTTCTTGTGCTTGATTTTCTGCTTTTTTGAGGTATTTCCAAGCAATATTTTCCAAATTTACTTCAAAAAGATAGTGAGAAAGTGAAATTATCCCCATAATATCTGTCCCTTCAATGGTTTGGTCAGTACTTCTTGAAAGTGTAATAAATTCAATAAAATGCTGCATTAATCTTCTACGAAGGGCGTGATAAGCTACTTGATTTTTTGTTTTGGGATACAGTTTTAGTAATAATTCTTTTCCATTATAGACGGTTTCTTCTTGTAAAAACTCTAAAAGTTGAAGATCTTTTCTGTTTTTACGTATTTTTTGACGCTGTACAAAAGCATGAAGAGCTTTTTTTTCTTCTTCCGAAAAAGTATCTAAAATAGAACGAAGATTATCCATAGAATAAAGTAAGAAATAAGATTTATGAAGTGAGAAGTTTGAAATAAGGTAGATAAATGGCTTGTTTTTTACAAAATAATTTTTTCTATTCTAGAACTTAATCAATACCATTACTTAATACAAAAAAGAAACTTATAATTAGAGCAAAAATAAATAGCACAAAACCAAGTAATATTATTACCAGCCATTTTTTCCAATACTTTTTAGAGAAAAATAAGGAAATAAACAATGCCAAAGTATTCACACCCATTAAAGCAAAACATAAAACCATAAAACTGCCACCAATTATACCTACTTCTGAAAATGTAACATCATCTTTAGTTGACAAAAAAAGCCAAATAAAGAAAATAGTCATAACAATACTAAGAATTCCATTTGTAATCAAAATGGGTTTCCAAGAGTTTTTTCCTTCTGATTTATTTTCTAAATCTAATATTTCTTTCATAATTATCTAATTTGAAGACTCATTTTACTGACCAAAAAAACGGTTTCAATTATTGCTATTTGAAACCGTTCTTATCTTTTGGTTTACTCTTCTATTTTCTCAAAAACAATTTCTTTTTCTGTCTTTTTGATAGTCACAGCTTGTAAAGGATAAGTTAGAGCCATAGTAAGCATAGCATCTTTTGGAGGGTTGATTTCTTTGTGGAAAACAGTTATTTTATCATTTGATTCAATTATTTTAGTGATTTCTATATCAAAACCTCCTGTATTTTTCATTCCTGCCATTACCATTATTAGCGTATTTTTTTCAAAATTTACTTCTAGAAGTTCTTTTGGCATATCGTTTCCATTAGCGACTTCAAAGTCTTTCAAATCATCTTTGCTTTGAACTACCTTTGTTCCTTCGGTTTCGCTTCCTAAAGACATCGTTTTAATAACAGTTTCGAAAGGAATAGATTTGTTTTCTTGTTTGTCTTTACTTGATTTACAAGATAAAAATAAAACTGAAAAAATAAATAAAAAAATAAATTTCATAGAATAGTATGATTTAAAAGTTGAAAAATTACCTCAACGACGGCTTTATGTCTCGTTGATGGTTGAAGTTAAATAGCTACTTTTTTTTGAGCTTCTTGTTTGAAAAGTGATTTATCTATCGGAACAACTCCCAAGGATTCACACACCAAACCACCACCCAAATTAGCAAGTTCGGCTACAGTCTTTAATGGCAATTTTAGAGCCATACAAAGTCCTGCAATACTCACAACCGTATCTCCAGCTCCCGAAACATCTGAAATTTCTCGTTTGTGAGCAGCTATTTTATGGCTTTCGTTTGAATTAGCAATATAAACGCCGTATTCAGAAAGGGTAATCAAAACAGATTTGAGCTGCATTTTTTGTGCAAGTTCTTTGACAGCAATAGCAATTTCACTCTCACTTAATTTATCCAAAGTAGTGTTTTTGACATCAATATCTCTTCCCAGCCCTTCTTGTAATTCTTTCAAATTAGGTTTGAAAAGTGTCGCATTTTTGTAGTACCAAAAGTTTCTTTTCTTTGGGTCAATGACGGTAGGAATATCGTTTTGATTGGCGAAATCTATCAATTCTGAAATTACTTTTTCAGTCAGAACACCTTTATCATAATCTTCAAAAATAATAACATCGGCTTCAAGAGCTAATTCTTTTACTTTTGAAATTAAATCATCACTTTCATTGTCTGAAATAGATTTTGTTGTTTCCGAATCAATACGAAGAAGATGCTGCGAACCTGCCAAAATACGGTGTTTGATAGTCGTCGGACGATCTTGGCTGTGAATAATTCCACGCACATCAATATTTTGCTCTTCAAACATTTGGATAAGTGTTTGGCTTTCTTTATCATTTCCTACCACCGAACACATGATTGTCTTTGCACCCAATGATTTGAGATTTAAAGCTACATTAGCTGCCCCTCCAAGTCTGCTTTCTCTATTTTTTAAACTTACAACTGGAACTGGTGCTTCTGGTGAAATTCTATCTACTTTTCCCCATAAATAGGAATCTAT
>DAIUBX010000417.1:0-3553 GCA_036846465.1 Bernardetia sp. | reverse complement strand
TAATTCGGAACGCTCTGCAAAAGGTGTTTTTTTCCAATCTTGAAAAGCATCTTCTGAATTTTGCAGTTTTTCTGTAATTTCTGATTCTGAAAGTAATGTATAAGTTTTTAAGACTTCGCCTGTTGCTGGATTTATTGTTTGAACTGTGTTTTTGTCTGACATATTATATAAAAGTAAAGTTGAAAAAATGACTGATTTTAGTCGATTTGATTTTCGTATAAAATCTATAAGTCTTACAAAAGGTTTAGAAGAATTAGAAGTAAACTTGAACTTTTGAAATTTAAAACTGTGTTATATTTCTATTTTACCAAAACTGTTTACAAAATGACTTACAAAAATTCAACTAAAACCCTTCTTATTCTTGATATAGACGAAACGTTAATTTTTGGTACTACAAAAAAGTTGGATAAACCATTTGATTTTACGGTTTTCAATTATTTTATTTATCAAAGACCGTATTTGAAAGAATTTTTTGAGAAAATCAAAGACCATTTTCTGATTGCGTTGTGGTCTTCGGCTGATGATGAATATGTGGAGGAAATAGCAAAAAAAATTCTTCCAAAAAATATAGAACTAGAATTTGTTTGGGGTAGAAGTAAATGTAGTTATAAAAGAAATTTTAATGCTGTTTTTGATGATTATCAAGATTATTCAGCTTCTGAAACTTCGCATTATCATTTTGTAAAACCATTAAAAAAACTCAAGAAAAAAGGATATAAATTAGAACGCATTTTGATTATCGATGATACACCACACAAATCAAAAGAAAATTATGGCAATGTCATTTATCCAAAAGAATTTAGAGGAGATAATGATAATGAACTGCCTTTACTCGCTGATTATCTACTCACTTTGAAAGACAAAACGAATATTAGAACAATTGAGAAAAGAGGATGGAAAACTCAGATAATCAATAAAAATCTCAATAAATGGCTTATGACTTAAGTATTTTGGGAGTAAGGAATAAGATAAGTTTTTTGAACCTCTCATTGGTGAGGATACCAAAAACGGCATAGTATTTTAAAGGAATACCTAATGAAAATTTTGATAGAAGATAAAACTTATATCCTAGATTCTAAAGAAGATCTAGAAAGAATGATAGAGAAGTTAAATTCATTCAATGGAGAAATCTGGCTAGAATATACAGAAGAATCAAAAATATGTATTCTGCTAAATAGCTCAAGGATTTATTTGATGTATCTGAATGATGATAGTCCTTTTGTAGTTTTGGATAAAAATATAGATGATTTTAGCTTGACAGAAGAATTTATTTTATCAAATAGACAGATTGACGAGTATCCTCTTTATCAAACTATTTCAAGAGACATATTGAATAGAGTTGTTCAAACCTTTATTGTCAATCAAGATAGATTAACAAACGATTTTGAATGGATAAAAGAAGATAGTATTTGATTAATTTCCCAAAATTCAAAAAACATTTCGCTTTTAGTTAGTTATCTTTGTTTAGATTGATTCAGAAATTTTATAGGCATTGTTTCAAAGAAACAAAAAAGAAATTTACTGATAACTGTTTACTGATAACTGCTAACTGAAAAATATGAATTTCCGTATAGATTCTCCCTACAAACCGACAGGCGACCAACCAAAAGCCATTGCTGCTTTAGTAAAAGGCATTGAGGAAGGCGAAGATTTTCAAGTGCTTTTAGGTGTAACAGGTTCTGGAAAAACCTTTACGATGGCAAATGTCATCGAAAAATTAGGTCGTCCGACTTTGATTATTAGCCATAATAAAACCTTAGCAGCTCAACTTTACGGAGAATTTAAACAGTTTTTTCCTGATAATGCTGTCGAATATTTTATTTCTTATTACGATTATTATCAGCCAGAAGCCTATATTTCGGCATCAGATACCTACATTGAAAAAGATTTAGCTATCAATCAAGACATTGAAAAACTGCGATTGAGTACGACGGCTTCTCTACTTTCTGGGCGAAAAGATGTTATAGTTATTGCCTCTGTTTCATGTATTTATGGTTTAGGAAATCCGAATGAGTTTGCAGAAAATAGCGTAAAAGTAAGCACAGGCGACCAAATTTCGCTCAATGCTTTTTTATTGGATTTGGTAGCTATTATGTATAGCCGAAGCGAAGAAGAATTTGCACGAGGAACATTCAGAGTAAAAGGAGATACCGTCGATATTTATCCTGCGTATGCTGATATTGCGTACAGAATTTACTTTTGGGGAGATGAAATAGAGGCAATCCAACGCATAGACCCAGTTTCGGGAAAGAAAATCAATGATGAAGATTATATGCTCTTGTTTGCTGCCAGTTTGTTTGTAACAAGCAAAGACACCATTACAAGAGCAATGGAAGAAATAGAAATTGACTTAGAAGACCGAATCCGTTTTTATGAAAATGAAGGACGTTTTGAAGAAGCTGCTCGTGTAAAAGAGCGCACCGAATCAGATTTGGAGATGATGAAAGAACTCGGTTATTGTTCTGGGATTGAGAATTATTCACGTTATTTTGATAATCGAAAGGCTGGAGAACGTTCGTTTTGTCTGTTAGATTATTTTCCTAAAGATTTTTTATTGATAATTGATGAGAGCCATGTAACTGTTCCTCAAATTCGTGCAATGTGGGGAGGCGATCGTTCACGCAAAATATCTCTTGTCGATCACGGTTTCCGTTTACCTGCTGCGCTTGATAATCGTCCTTTGACTTTCAATGAATTTGAATCAATGATTGACCAAGCTGTTTTTGTTACAGCTACTCCTGCTGATTACGAATTACAGAAAAGTGAAGGTGTTATTGTAGAACAGATTATTCGTCCTACTGGACTGCTTGACCCACTTATTGAGGTTCGTCCAACTCGTACACAAATCGACGACCTTTTGAATGAAATTGATAAAACGATAGCAAATGGAGAACGTGCTTTAATTACGACAATTACGAAGCGAATGGCAGAAGAACTTAGTCGTTATTTCGAACAGCTACAAATGAAAGTGCGTTATATTCACTCTGACGTAAAGATTTTAGATAGGATAGAAATTATTCGTGAGCTTCGTTTGGGAGTAATTGATGTTTTGATTGGTGTAAATATGCTGCGTGAAGGATTAGATTTGCCAGAGGTTTCTCTAGTAGCGATTTTAGATGCAGATAAAGAAGGATTTTTGAGAAATGAACGTTCGCTTATCCAAACTATTGGACGTGCTGCACGTAACTCAAACGGACATGTAATTATGTATGCTGATAAAGTTACTCCTTCGATGCGCCTTTCTATTGATGAAACAAACCGTCGTCGTAAAATCCAGCAAGATTACAATGAAGCTAACGGAATTACGCCAACAACCGTTTTCAAATCTAAAGAATCTATAATGCAACAAACTTCTGGTGCTGATGCTAAGTCATTACCAAAAGAATTTTATGAAGAATCTAAAATGACAATTTCTATCGACCCAGTTATTAAGGGAATGAATATAAAAGAACTCTCAAAAGTAATTGACCAAACGAAGCGAAAAATGGAAACGGCAGCCAAAGAACTCAATTTTATGGAAGCTGCACGACTGCGTGATGAATGGCAAGAATTA
>DAIUBX010000416.1:665-3567 GCA_036846465.1 Bernardetia sp. | reverse complement strand
GCTCGTGTCCTCACGAGCAATACATAAAACTCTTAAGTTGACAACATTGAGCGTCAACGCTTGAACTAGACTAGAAACTAAAAAAACTAATTCACTTTCTCAAAAACTCTCTTCGCTTCCTTCGCTACTTCGTCAGCCACTACACGACCCGAAATAATAGAAGGAGGAACACCCGGCCCTGGAACAGTCAGTTGTCCTGTAAAGAACAAATTACTTACCTTTTTAGATTTCATTTTAGGTTTGAAAAATGCTGTTTGTGAAAGTGTATTGGCAAGTCCGTAAGCATTTCCTTTGAAAGAATTATAATCCGATTTGAAATCATCTAAGGCATAACTTCGCTTCAAAATAACGTGTTCTCTAATTTTTTGTCCTGTCAGATTTTCCAATCTATCCATAATGAGATTATAATATTTTTCTCTAATTGTTTCTCCATCTGGTAAGCCTGGGGCAATCGGAACTAACAAAAACAGATTTTCTTTGCCTTCTGGCGCAACTTCATCATCAGTTTTTGAAGGACAACATGCATAAAATAACGGCTTTGAAGGCCAACGAGGACTTGTATAAATTTCCTCTGCATGTTTATTAAAGTCTTCATCAAAAAATAAATTATGATGTTCTAAGTTTTTGAGTTTTTTATCTATTCCTAAATAAAATAATAAACTAGAAGGCGACATGGTTCTGTCATCCCAATATTTCTCTGTATAATTTCGGTCTGCTTTGTCTAGTAATTTTTGGTCGGTGTTGTGATAATCATTTCCTGCTACAATCCAATCGGCATGAAACTCTCCTTTTGAAGTCAAAACAGACTGTGCTTTCCCATTTTTGGTAACAATTTTATGAACCTCGGTTTCAGTTTCAAATTTTACGCCTTGCTCTTCAGCTACGCTTACCATCGCTTCAATGATTTTAATCATTCCTCCCATGGGATACCACGTTCCGAGCGACAAATCTGCATAATTCATCATGCTATATAATGCAGGTGTATTTTGTGGAGTTGCACCCAAAAAAAGCACAGGAAATTCTAATAATTTTATTAGCTTTTCATGTTTAAAATATTTTCTAACGTGTTTACTCATTGAAGTAAGCATTTGAATACGCAAACTTTCTTTCATCAAACGATAATCTATAAATTCGGTAATCGAATGCGAAGGACGGAAAACATATTCGCTCATTCCGACTTCATATTTATATTTTGCTTGAGCCAAAAACTCACGTAATTTTTCACTACTTCCTTCTTCATAACTCTCAAAAAGATTTTCTAATTCTTCCATACTCGCAGGAATATCAACAAAATCATCTTCGCCAAAACAAACTCTATATCCGGGATCAAGGCGATGCAGATCGTAATAATCACTTACTTTTTTTCCAAAAAGCGCAAAATAGTCTTCAAAAACATCAGGCATCCAGTACCAACTTGGGCCCATGTCAAAGGTAAATCCTTCAGTTATCCATTGCCTAGCACGACCTCCAAGAGAATCATTTTTTTCTAAAACGGTTACATCAAAACCTTTTTGAGCCAAACAGGCAGCAGCCGAAAGACCAGCGAAACCAGAACCAATTACTATTACTTTTTTCATAAAATTTGTATGTAGCTGACAGTTTTCAACTGTCAAAGTATCTTTGAAAGTATATTCGAATTATATTTAAAACGACACTTGGAAAGTGCCGACTACTTTAGTACAAAAAGTTTCAAAATAAGTTTGAAAAAATCAATTAAAATATGCTTTTTGCAGGACAAATATAGAAAAAGGCACGCCTTTTCCCTACAAATACAATTAATGAATGAAAAAACAGTTGTGGATTATAAATGGTGCAAATCTCAATCTTTTGGGAAAACGAGAACCATCTATTTATGGAAACCAGTCTTTTGAAGATTATTTTGAAAAATTGAAAACGGATTTTTCAGATAAATCAGTAGAATTAAACTATTTTCAATCCAATCACGAAGGCGAAATTATAGATAAATTACATCAAATTGGTTTCAATGCTGACGGAATTATTTTGAATGCAGGAGCTTTTACACATACTTCTGTTGCCATTGCTGATGCTATTTCAAGCATTTCTACGCCTGTTATTGAAGTTCATATTTCAAATACTTTTGCTCGTGAAGAGTTTCGTCATAAAAGTTATTTGAGCAAGAACTGTATTGGTGTCATTGTAGGTTTCGGAATGGAAAGCTATCGTTTGGCAGTAGATTATTTTATAAGAAAATTTAATTCCCTAATCCCTAATCCCTAATCCCTATGTTGTTAGATATATTTTCAGTTTTTATAGAACCGACTAAAGCCAAATTATTTTTACAACTGATTTGTTCGCTTTTTTTGGCTATTTTATTTATTCAATCAGGTTTTAATAAAGTTTTTCGCTGGGACGAAAACTCTTCTTGGCTTATTGACCATTTCAAAGATTCTTATTTGGAAAAGACGGTAACTCCTCTTTTGGTAATTATTACAATTGTTGAAGTGGCTGCAGGTGTTTTTAGTGCTATCGGAATAGTAACTCTTTTACTTACAGGAGATATAAAATTTGCCTATATTGGTGCTGTATTAGCTACTATCAATATTACCATGCTCTTTTTTGGGCAGCGAATTGTGAAGGATTATGTAGGTGCTGCCAATTTGGTGGCTTATTTTATCTTATGTCTTATGGCTACTTATATTTTGGGTGGATTGGCTTAATATTTTATTCAGGAGCTTGTTTTGTAGCAATTTTGAAAAATAGATTCGGAAAAAATCGTCTTATATATAATCCTAGACGTTCTTTTCCGAATGGTTTGCCTACATACATTTCCTTTTTTTGATTTTTGATTGCCTTTAATATTTGATTTGCACATTTATCAGCAGGATAACCTTCACCTGTATTTTTACCCATTTTGGCATAAGTTTCTCCTGTTTCTGTAAGT
>DAIUBX010000416.1:0-655 GCA_036846465.1 Bernardetia sp. | reverse complement strand
CATTTATGGCAACATTTGTACGAATAAAACCGGGGGCAATCATCGAAACTTTAATATTATCATTGTAAAACTCAGCTCTAAGTCCATCAAAAAAGCCATACAAAGCGTGTTTCGAACTGGCATAAGCTCCACGCATAGGAGTAGAAAGTTTTCCCAAAACACTCGTAATTACTACAAAATGTCCAGTTTGATTTTCCACAAAGTGAGGTAAAATTGCTTTTGTAAGTCCGACATAACCAAAATAATTGACTTCCATTATTTTGCGATAAACTTCCATTTTGGTATCTTTTATATACGAACGTTGACTAATTCCTCCATTATGAATCAAAATATCAACTTTTCCAAAAAATGAAATTGCTTCTTTTGTTTTTTCTTCAAAATCTGATTGAGCTAAATCTAAAGGAAGAATAGCTATATTTTCTTGATTTTGACTAGCTTCTTTTACTCTTTCTAACTCTTCGATTCTTCTTGCCGAAATAATTATTTGTACATTTTGATTCAGATTTGATAAGGCATAAACAAGCTCTTCTCCAATTCCAGAAGATGCACCCGTAATCCAAACTGTTTTGTTTTTGAAGTAATTCATTTTTTATTAGGTTACTATTTTAATCTTTCCACTTCTTCAATAGAAATTTTTAAAATTTCAGAAATTCTT
>DAIUBX010000415.1:0-3583 GCA_036846465.1 Bernardetia sp. | reverse complement strand
GCAGAAAAACAAAAGAGAAGCAAAAAACCTTTGTTTTTTGATGCGATTAACCTATATTACTGATTTGTTTCTTGATTTTCTTCTTTTATTTCATTTTCTGATGAATTAGAAGTTTCAACTATATTTTGAGTAATAGGAGTAATCAATTTTTGATTTGGCTTCAAAAACTCCTCATACAAATTAGCTTTGCTGACCGATTCTGGAGTAATCAAAAAGAATTCTTCATGTTGATTGAAAATAGGTTCATCTTCTTTTCGCTCATATTTTTGATAATTGCTATCTTCATTAAGAATGTAGCTATTTGTATTATCTTTTAAGTTATAAGAAAGTAAATTGATAGCCTGTTGAATTGCATTTGGATTTAATAACAAAAATAAAGACTCAATTCTTCTATCAAAACTACGTACCATCGCATCAGCACTACCACTATAAATTTTTGGATTTCCATTATTATGAAAATAGAAAATACGTGAATGCTCTAAAAAGTCTCCTACAATCGAACGAACATTAATATTTTCACTTAGTCCTTTTCTTTTTGGTCGGATACAACAAATTCCTCTTACAATTAACTCAATCGGAACTCCTGCTTGTGAGGCTTCATAAAGTGCATCAATAAAATCTCTATCTTGTAAAGAATTTAATTTAATACAAATACCTGCAGGAAGTCCTTCTAAAGCATTTTTAGTTTCATTTTGAATGAGCGCAATTAGCTCTTGACGCATAAAATGAGGCGCAGTTAGAAGCTGTTCGTAACGATTTGGTTCAGAATGTCCTGTAATGGCATTAAAAAACTCTGAAACATCTCTTGCATAAATCTCATTGGTTGTCAAAAGCCCAATATCAGTATATAATTTTGCTGTCGATTCGTTGTAATTTCCACTGGACATGTGAACATAACGCACTATATTTTGCCCCTCTTTTCGAACAATCAACATAATTTTAGTATGCGTTTTGAGCTGCGTAACTCCATAAATCACAAAACAACCTGCTTGTTGTAATTTTTTGGCTTCTCTAATGTTATTTTCTTCATCAAAACGAGCCGTTACTTCAAAAAGAACAGAAACATGCTTTCCATTTTCGGCAGCACGTAAAAGAGCCGACGTAATTCTTGAATCTTTAGCCAGTCTATAAATGGTCGTTTTGATTGCCAAAACATTTGGGTCTTCTGCTGCTTCTTCTATCATTTCCAAAACAGGTTCCATGCTGTTGTAAGGATGATGAAGAACAATATCTTCCTTCTTTATTCTATCAAAAATACTGTCATTATTACGTTTTTTCTGTGTGCTTTCTTCCTGACGTAAAAATGCTAGTGGTTTGACAGGCTCATGAGGAAGAGGCAAAAATTCTGATAAATCTTTATGCCCCACAATTTGCCAAAGACAAGTAAGGTCAATCAATTTTTCTACTTCAAAAACATTATCGTCTTCAATATCCCAACGAGATTTCAAAAGACTCAACATCCATGTTGAGTAATTTGATTCTATTTCAAGACGAACAACTCGCCCTGTTTTTCTAGTTTTGAGTTTTTGTTTTACCTCTTGTACAAAATCAGTTTCCATATCATCACTTTCATCAAGCGTAAAATCTCCATTTCTAGTAATTCTTAGCAAACTGACTCCCAAAATATCTACATTTCTAAAAAATTTATAGATATGTTTTCTAATAATTTCTTCAATTGGTAAAAAAATGACCGTTTCTCCTCTATTCATTTCGAAAAAACGAGGAAGATTTTGAGGAATTTGGATAAAAGACACCTTTCTACTTGCCTTACTTGCTCCTTTGATATTTGTAACGACACCAAAGACCAATAATTTATTCATCAAAATTGGAAACGTATGGTAGTTATCATACACCATTGGCGTAAGCATCGGAAAAATAGTATTCTGAAAATAAGCAGCTACCTCTTCTTCTTCTTCTTGCAAAATTTCCGTTCCATCAATGATTCTAAAATTATTTTCGCCACACTTAGGAAGTAAGTCGTGTAGATATTGATACTGTTTTTGTACAAATTCTTGTCCTTCGTGTAATAATTTTTGACGAAATGGAAGCTCACGCAATCCTGAATAATCAAGACGTTGTTTGTTATAATCCATGTAATTATACAAACTCCCTAGTCGAATCATAAAAAATTCATCCAAATTAGAAGCCGTAATTGCCAAAAATTTGAATTTTTCCAAAATTGTACGACGCTCTGCCGTTACTTGGTCTAAAACTCTATAATTAAATTGCATCCAACTCAAATCCCGACTTAAATACGGACTTTGTTCGATTACTTCTTCTATTTTTTCTGGCGAAATCATATTATATTCTTCTTAGATTATTCTCAAATTAGGCTTAGGATAGCTTTAATTTTACAGTAGTTTTAAATTTTGGCTACGTAACACACAAATTACAAAAAAAACTACTTATCAATCAAGTTGTTTTTTGCTTAAGTAAAACAAAATGCAAAATTACGATTTCTATACGTGTCCGTTTATTACAAAAATGTTACGATTTGATAAATCTTATCTAAAAACTACCAATACAGCTTTATGGTCAGAACCTTCAATGGGGAGGGTTTGTCTATGCAAAATCTTAATATCTTCGGAATGCCAAACATGGTCTAATTGAGTTTGCATCAAAAATGGAAAAGAACTATTCCAAGTCGGTTGAAAACCAAAATTTTCTTGAGAGTCTTTTAATTCTGATTTTTCTAAAAACTTTTTGTAGTCAGCCGAAAAAGGAGAGCAATTAAAATCTCCTACTAACAACGTTTTTACTGTGCTATTTTCATTTATAAATTCTATTTTTTGTTCTAACTGTGTGTTTCGCTGTTTATACGCATCTATACTTATAGGAGGAATTGGGTGAACAATAACTATATTTATACCTTCATTATTCTTCACAAAAATAGCAGGTGATATTATTGTCAGAGATTCCATTTTACGAATATCTAAGTCTATTTCGCCCCACTTTTTCATTCCATCATTTAGTTCTTTATTAACTTCTTTTACACCTTTATCGCCAATAATTATATCAGAATCTATAAAAGATGTTTTTGAATAAATTCCCATTCCAAAATTATCCTCTCTTACTTCTGTAAATTTATAAGGGTAATTTTTATTTAATTCTCTTAATTCTTTCTCCCACTTTTTATTTAATTCTATTATTACTACAAAATCAGCGTCTGTATTTTTGATTAATTTTCTAGCTTCTTCATAATTGGTATTCGAACTAAGTACATTCATTAAAAGTAATTTCTTTATAGTCGTATCGCTTTCTATTTCTTTTTTTACTTTTTCAGAATATTCTACACCAGTAGGACTTCCCAAAAATAAATATTCGTAGGTTTGAGAGTTTGTCCAAAAAGAAAAGGAAAGAAATACATTAAGACCACAGGTAGCAAGAATCATAACTATCAAAAATCCTTCATATAGTTTTTTTTGAATATACAGAATGCTATAAATTGCTAAAATACTAAAACTAAGTAGTGTCCAAAATATTCTAAAATGAGAAAATAAATCTCCAAAAAAAGAGTTATCCATACTCATAATACTAGCAAAACAAAATAAAACAGGAATAATAACTAGAATTCTTTTTTTGA
>DAIUBX010000414.1:0-3588 GCA_036846465.1 Bernardetia sp. | reverse complement strand
GACTAAAACCAAATTCTTTTTCTTCTAATTCTTTGAGTTGCCATTGTTTGATAGCTACTTGTTTTTTGATAAGTTCTAAGGCTTCGCTTATCATTCCTTTGGTTATCATTCCGAATTGTTCTTGAGATTTTGAATCAATAAGTAATGCTTCTACCAAAATTTCAGTTATTTCTTTCAAAATTCTATTCTCTTCAACCGTTGTGGCATCTTCTACAAGCTGATTGACAACATTAAAAACAATATCTGCAATCGCTCTTTCTAGGTTTTGAGAAATAAATTCGCCCATAATGGGTACTTTTCCTATCGTTTTTATTTCTGCATTTTTTTCTACAGCTTCATTGATAAGTGTTTCTACATAACGACGAAGTTCGTATTTATAAGTAGGATAATTTTGCGCTGCCACCACTTGAACACGTTTGGTAACCCAAGTAGTCAGAAGATTTGAGCGAGGACGAACTACATCTTCCACTATTTTTTCTACAATCGGACTTCCCTTCATTACCTCTCCCTGCACTTCATTCAAAACATTTATTACCACTCTGTCCGAAACTTCTTCTACAAAAATAGAAAAATATTTTCCTAGTGTTTTGTAGATATAGGTATCTGAAAGATCAATAACTTTCATAATGTGAAGTTTGTAAATAATGGCAAACAAACGCAACACACGAAAAGAACGGAAAGAGGGAGTACATCCCAAAACATCGTACCAATGAATAAAAGGATAAAAAAACCAACGATGATAGGTATTCAAATAAATTGCAATCGCCCAACGAACAATAATATCAGTAACAAAAATTCCTACAAAAACTAAATCTATAAGAGCAAAATTACTTGCTACATAAGTACCATAAAAAGTATAAAAAGAAAGAAGGTAGGTTTTGAGAAAACCTTGCACCAGTTCGGCAGTAAACAAAAAATTGAAAACAACCAGAGTAAGATTAATCAAAACCAATATCAAAACACCAATATCTGCAATGACTTGTGCCGTAGAAACCTTATCTTTTTGTAAATTGGAGAGATTTATCATTTTGTGTAATTTTAGACCCTAAGGGTTTTAAAAACCCTTAGAGTCTTAATAATCAAATTATTTTTCGCCAAATTTACTTTATTTTTTATGAAAACTACAAAACGACAATTTTTACTTGCATTTTTTATTCTATTTTTCTTTAATTCTGTCTTTAGCTCTATTTCTTTCGCTCAAAATAGAGCAAATTATAATTATAGCAATTCAGAATATGGTACTGAAAAAACACCTGCCCAAGACCTTCCACAAGCAACTATTTTGAGTAATAATTTACAAGAATTAGAAGCAACTGTTTTGATGAACGTAACGGCAGACGAATACGTGGCTATGTTTCACATCGAACAAAAAGGAAAAATTTTGAAAGAAGTTCAAGAAAATATGGACAAACGTATTGCTGATTTTCAAAAAGGACTTTTAGAATTAGGAATCAAAGAAGATGAAATGATTATTGATTTTCTTTCTCTTGTTCCAGAATATGAATATGATATTGAGAAAAAACTTTTTAGTAGAACATATAATGAAGTTCCTGTAGGTTTTGAGCTAAAAAAGAATGTTCATATTCGTTTTAAAGACCCTAAAATTTTGGATAAAATCATTGCAAAGGCTGCTGAAAATGAAATTTACGATTTATCAAAAGTAGAATATTTTATTGAAAATACTGATATTCTCTACCAACAACTTCGTAAAAAAGCCTTTGAGATTATCACTAAAAAAGAAAGAATCTATGATAGTTTGAATATAAAATTATCCAAAGCTGAAAAAATAGCCGATGAGAATTTTCAGACATTTTTTCCTTTTGATAGATACCGTTCGTATAGTGCCGTTTCGAAAGGTAAAACTTCTTTTTCAAAAAATTCTAAAGTGAATGATGAAAACCGTTCGCCAAGTGCTTTCTATGAAAAATTAGATTATGATAAAATTGAATGTATCATCAATCCGACTATTTTAGAACCTGCCGTTCAGTTGTTTTTTACGCTGAAAGTGCGTTATGTTTTACCACAAGAAAAAGAAGATAAAATTATTTATATTCTGACTCCAACAGGAGAACTAAAAAAAGTGAGTTTGAAAGAATAATGTAGCTTACGCTTTAGCGTGAGAAAACTGTACCGTACCTTTAGGTGCAAAAAAAACGGATATTCTTGTGGTGAAGAATATCCGTTTTTTGTAATACTATTTTTACAAAATTAATTCAATCCATCTTTAAAGAAATAGAAGAAAAAGAATAAATAAACCCAAAGAAGGTCTAAGAAATGCCAAAAAGTCATACACATAGCAATCGTATTGGTACTTTTTGAATGAACTTTTGAGTTCATGGCTCTAATAAGTGTAATGGCAACAAATACCAAACCTGCAAGAATGTGCGTTCCGTGAAGTCCAGAAATAACATAAATAAAAGAACCAGCAGGATTACTTTTTTCTCCAGCAAAGAAAACACCTGAATCTACAAGCTGTCCCCAGCCTTTTAGTTGCATATACAAGAATACAAACCCTAAAGCAAGTGTAAGCCAAAGACCAATTTTTACTTGTCCGATTTCATTTTTCTTAGCTGCAAGATACGACCAGTGCATCGTAACACTACTAAGCAAAATTACACCTGTACTCCAATAAAAAAGCGAAGGCAAATCAAAAACGAGCCATTCTTTCAAAATATCTCCTTGTCTTACGATATAACCCGAAGTAAGGGCAGCAAAAAGCATGATTATACTTACAATAAACAACCAAACATTAAATCTTTTTGGGTGCATTGTTGTTATTTCTTGCTCTTCTATGTATATATTTTTTGTAGTTGTCATTTTCTAATTTTTATAATTGGTTTTATATAAATATTAATCGCTCGTGAAGACACGGGCAATGATGCTAATTTTAAAATAGGTAGTTCTATCAAATTGTTTTGTAGTAAAATACCATTGCTCATATCCTGACGAGCAACATATTATAACTTATCAAAAAGCAAAGCAAGTTGAACAATAGGCAAATAGAAAAACGATGAAAACATAAGCATTAATGCTGATTTATTATCTCCGTTTTTGACCAAAAGCCATGCAGGAACTAAGAATAAAAGCCCACAAACAAAAATAATTATTGCCGAAATACTGCCAGACATTCCATACACATAAGGCATAAGTCCGATAGGCAATAAAAATAGAGTGTAAGTCAAGATTTGAATGGACGTTCTTAATGTTTTGCCACCACTTGGAAGCATTTTGAAACCTGCTTTTACATAATCTTCATTTCCAAGCCACGCAATCGCCCAAAAATGAGGAAATTGCCAAATAAATTGAATAGCAAAAAGAATGAGTGCAAATTGAGTAATTTCGCCAGTAGAAGCCACCCAACCAATAAGAGGAGGAAATGCCCCAGGGAAAGCACCAATAAAGACCGAAAATGAGGAAATTCGTTTGGAAGGCGTATAAACAAAAGCATACAAAAACAGCGAAAGCAAAGCCAAAGCAGCCGTCAAAGAATTGACAAAAGTAACAAGCAAAACACCTCCAATAATTGCCAAGATAGTCGCAAAAATAATTCCTTCTGTTTGGGAAATTATGCCTGTTGGTAAAGGACGA
>DAIUBX010000413.1:1671-3594 GCA_036846465.1 Bernardetia sp. | reverse complement strand
CGGACAAACAAGCCTTTTCTCCTACATTTCACGCACACACACAAGCGTAGGAAGGCTATTTTTGGCAAATTGGTTATCAGAAAAAACAGACGAAAAAACAATCATAAAAAGACAAGAAGTTATAAAAGAATTAGCTAAAGACAAAGGAGATATTACAGAATTACGCCTTCATTTACAAACAACGGCACATTTGAGCGAAGAAACGCCAAAAGAATATACTCAACTCAAAAAATGGTTACAATCAGAAGACGCTTTTTTGGAAAGTAAAGTACTGAATATCATTCGTTTTGTTTTGCCTTTTATTACAGTTTTGAGTTGGGTAGCTACCTTTATGGGATTTGTTACTTATATTTTACCAGTCTTTCTTTCTCTGGCACAACTCGGAATTGTGGGAAGTATGTTTCCAAAATTACAAATGACTTATGATACAGTAGGAAAAAATATTCCTTTTCTTCAAAAATATGCTTCTTTATGGGAAATTATAGAAAAGGCTACGTTTGAAAAACAAGAAACTAAGACTTTACAAAACGAGCTAAAAGGCAGCTCAAAAGCAGCTCAAGAACTTGCCAAAACATTAGAATTATTTGAATATCGTATGAACGGAGTTGCTTTTATGTTTTTGAATGGACTTTTTCTGTGGGATATTCATTTTGCTATAAAATTGGAAAAATGGAGAAAAGAGCATAAAAATAATACTCCAAAATGGGTAGAAACGTTGGCAGAATTCGAGGCATTATTTAGTTTTGCTTCTTTTTCATTCAATCATAAAGAATATATTTTCCCTACTATTTCGGTTTCAAAATTGACAGGGAAAGAAGAGAAGATTACAGAAAATGCTTTTGAAATAAAAAATCTAGCTCATCCACTTTTGAAAAAAGAAGTCAGGATTGATAATGATTTTACAGCTAAGAATATTCGTGAAATTGCTTTAATTACAGGCTCAAATATGGCAGGAAAAAGTACATTTTTGAGAGCATTGGGAATAAATATGGTTTTGGCGTGTGCTGGTGCGCCTGTATGTGCTACCAAATTTGATTTTGTGCCGATGCTGATTAGCAGTAGTATGCGTATTATTGATTCACTAGAAAAAGGTGAATCTTCATTTTTTGCAGAACTAAAAAGACTAAAACAAATTTTGGATATTTTGGCAGAAGCAGACAAAAAAGGAGAGTATAATTTAATTCTTTTAGACGAAATTTTGAGAGGAACGAACTCAAAAGACCGTTATTTAGGCTCTGTGGCAATTATCAAACAACTTTTAAAACTTCCTGCAACGGCTTTTGTTGCTTCGCACGATATAGAATTAGCCAAATTAGAAACAGAATTTCCAGATAAAATTACAAATTACGCCTTTGAAGTAGAAAATATGGAAACGGGTCTGCATTATCCCTACAAAATCAAAAAAGGTGTTTGTCAGAATACAAATGCTGTATTTTTGATGCAAAAAATGGGAATTGAAATGTAGTAGCCAACAGCTTCCAAGCTGTTGCAAATAAATACAAACACAGGTATTTTTTATACCAATAGCTTGGAAGCTATTGGCTACTTATAACTATGAAACTTCTAACTTACAACTATTCAAAACAAGAAATAAATCAGCGATTTGAAAAAGTCCGTCAGCAGGTTTTTATTCAATCCAAACAAATAAAAACAGATAATTTTCAAGTCGTTTCGAATGATGATGTAAAACTGGTTTTTGAACTCTATGATACTTATTTTTTTGATAATTATTTCAAAGAAAATAAAGTAATTGAAAAAATGGCTTTTGATTTTTCCTCAAAAATGACTTCGGCAGGTGGAAAACTAATGTATTATAAAGTTACAAATCAAAATCCGATTCAGTTTAGAATGCGTATTTCGGCTTATTTGATTTTTAATTCCTTTAAAAATGAGAAAGAAAATCCAACTATAAATTTAGTAGGT
>DAIUBX010000413.1:0-1661 GCA_036846465.1 Bernardetia sp. | reverse complement strand
CCTTCAAAAATAAGTCTACCAAAGCAAAAACCATAAATCTAGCAGGTTTTGAAACCAAAAACCGTTTGGAAGCTCTCATGCACGTCATCGAACACGAAATTATCCATTTGATAGAATTTATAGCTTTTAATGATTCTAGCTGCAAAAAAGACAATTTTAAGCACTTAGCCAATTCTATTTTCGGACATACAGCCTTTACGCACTCACTTTTGACTGGTCAACTGGAAGCTTTAAAAGAATATGATTTAAAGATAGGCGACTGGGTAAGTTTTTCGTTTGATGGAAAACCCTACAAAGGCATCATTCACAGAATTACGAAACGAGCAACTGTAATGGCATTAGACAAAAACGGAATTTATAAAGACGCAAAAGGAAATCGTTTTACAAAATATTATATCTTATTGAAATATTTGAAGAAATTGGATAAGAAGCCTATTTAGAGCTAAATAAAAGATATTTTAAATTGAAAAAAGCGATATAAGTACATCTACATCGCTTTTTAAAATTTTATAATAAATCAAAATTAAACACTTGCTAGTTTTTCTTTTTCTGCATCTTTCAAGACACGACGTAAGATTTTTCCTACATTTGATTTTGGTAACTCATCTTTGAATTCGTAATATTTAGGAACTTTATAACCTGTCATATTTTCCTTACAGTATTTTTTGATTTCTTCTATTGTCAGTGAATCATCTTTTTTGACAATGAATACTTTTACAGCTTCTCCAGATTTGTCATCATCAACTCCGATTGCAGCCACTTCCATTACTTTTGGATACATAGCAATTGTATCTTCTACTTCGTTTGGATAAACATTAAAACCTGAAACTAAAATCATGTCTTTTTTTCTATCCACAATTTTGAGGAAACCATCTTCTTGCAAAATAGCTACATCGCCTGTTTTGAGCCAACCCTCTTCATCTAAGCAATTTAGAGTTTCACCAGGTTTTTGCCAATAGCCTTTCATGACTTGAGGTCCTTTTACGCAAAGTTCTCCAGGATTATTAAACCCTTCCACTTCGTTTCCATCGTCATCAATAAGTTTTATTTCTGTATTTGGAAGAGGCATTCCAATGGTTCCGATTTGTACTTCTCCAACAACAGGGTTACAACTCACCACAGGAGAACATTCTGTAAGTCCAAAACCTTCTACTAACAAATTTCCTGTAACTTCTTTCCATTTTTGAGCAACAGCACTTTGTACGGCAGTTGCACCAGCAACAGCAATTTTAAGCCTTGTAAAATCAACAGTATTTATGTCTGGATGATTAGCAAGTCCGTTGAAAAGTGTGTTTACACCTGTCATGACTGTAATCTTATGTGTTGCCATTTCTTTAATCAAAGCAGGTAAATCTCTAGGGTTTGTAATCAAAACATTGCTACAACCATAGGCAAAGAAAATAAATGTATTTACCGTCAAAGAAAAAATATGATACATTGGCAGAGGAGTCAAAACAATTTCTTGTCCTTCTTTTACTCGTGGTTTCATCCATGCTTTTATCTGTTCGGCATTCGCAATTACGTTTCTGTGTGTGAGTTCTGCTCCTTTTGCAACGCCTGTGGTTCCTCCAGTATATTGGATAAATGCGTTATCTGTATTTTTAACTTTTACTGGTGTAAATGGATATTTTCTACCTTTTGCAAGTACATAACGGAAAGGG
>DAIUBX010000412.1:0-3598 GCA_036846465.1 Bernardetia sp. | reverse complement strand
ACGGCTACAAGCCGAATACATATAAATCACTCGTTAAAAACGAGCGATAGCCACAGCCTTAGCATTACAAAGAGTAATTCTAAGGTTATTTTTTTTGTATATTGCAGCCAAAATTCACTTAAAAGTGAAGCCAAAATAGAACAAATCAAGAGGAAATAAAATGAAAACAAAAAGTAAAATTTTACAAAAAATACTAGACGAAAAACCAAAAGAAAGTTACATTTTTGTACGTCTGTATGCTGATATTGTGGTACGAGTAAATACCATTTTAGAAGAAAAAGGAATGACACAAAAAAGTTTGGCAGATAAAATGGGAAAACAACCTTCTGAAATTCATAAATGGTTGAATGGAGAACATAACCTTACTTTGCGTTCGATTGCAAAATTAGAAGCCGAGTTAGGAGAAACTATTTTACAAGTTCCAAAGAAAGAAAATAGTAGTAAAAAAACAGATACAGTTTCTGCTCAATAAATTTGAACAATACCACAAATTACTACACAAAAAAAGACTTTGAGAAAGGAGTTTAAAAAAATAAATGCAGTCAGAAGTACTAAAAAGACACTTTTAGCGTGTTTTTTTGTGTAAAAATTTAGAAAGTAAATTTTATGAACTAAGTAAAAAAAACGTATATTTTTAAATAAATAATTTAAAAATATATTTTTATTTATTAAAGTGTAATTTAATGAAATAATAAAACCATTTTACCCATGTGGGTAATATGGTCGATTTCTTCAGTTATTTGTCAGTAAATTAAATAAAAACTAAATTTTATAATTTGAACAAAAAGTAGTATATTGAATCAATAAATTCATACAAAACCTATTTATAATACTACAATGGAAAATGAAACTATTTTTGAAAGTATAAAACACGTAACTGATAATGGTGTAGAGTATTGGAGTGCTAGAGAGCTTTTAGAAGCACTAGACTATGCAAAATGGCAAAAATTTTTAAATGTTATAGAGAAAGCAAAACAAGCCTGTCAAAATTCAGGACAAGAAATTGAAAATCATTTTCTTGATGCAGATAAAATAATCAGTATTGGTTCAAGTACAAAACGACCTATTAGTGATTTTCATCTTACTCGTTATGCCTGTTATTTGGTAGTTCAGAATGCTGATCCTTCAAAAGAAGTAGTCGCTTTAGGACAGACTTATTTTGCTATACAAACAAGAAAACAAGAACTTTTAGAAAAAGAATATGAGAATTTGGATAGTGAAGACGATAGAAGAATATTTCTACGACAAGAAATGACCAAACACAACAAAAATTTAGCTCATACAGCTAAAAAAGCAGGAGTTTCTAGTCCATTAGAATATGCAGTATTTTAAAATTTTGGTTATAAGGGATTGTATGGTGGATTAGATGCAAAAGCAATTCATTCAAAAAAAGAATTAAAGAAAAGTCAGAATATTCTTGACCACATGGGAAGTACTGAGTTAGCAGCAAATTTATTTAGAGCTACACAAACAAAAGAAAAACTAAAAAGAGAAAAAATAAATAACAAACAGGCTGCAAATCAAGCTCATTTTCAAGTAGGTAAAAAAGTTAGACAAACAATAGAAGAAATAGGAGGCGAAATGCCCGAAAATTTGCCTACTGCAAACAGTATAAAAAAATTAGAACAAGATAAAAATAAGAAAAATAAAAAGTAAGTAATTTTTTGTTTTCCAAATCAGCAAGTTTATTTCCTTTCTATCAAAATAGCCTTAGCATTACAGAAAGTAATTCTAAGGCTATTTTTTTGTAACTTAGTGAAAAAAACACTATGCAAATATACGATGTACTAATAATCGGAGGTGGACAAGCCGGTTTGTCTATTGGTTATTTCTTAAGAAGAACCAAACTAACCTATTTGATTTTGGACAATCAAGACCAAACAGGAGGTTCTTGGTTACAGACTTGGGATAGTTTAAAATTATTTTCGCCTTCCGAATTTAGTTCTTTGTCAGGTTGGGCAATGCCTAAAAGTAATGAAGAATATCCTACCAAAGCCGAATTGATAAATTATTTATCGGCTTATGAAAAGCGTTATGATTTTGCTATACAAAGACAAATGGAAGTTTTGAAAGTGGTAAAAGAAAACGAACTTTTCAAAATAGAAACAAATAAGGGTATTTTTTATTCCAAGACCTTAGTAAGTGCAACAGGAACGGCTGGTAATCCATTTATTCCAAAATATCCAAATCAGAATAGTTTTTTGGGAGAACAAATCCATTCTGTCAATTATAAAAATTCAGATAATTTGAAAGGTAAAAATGTTCTGATTATTGGAGGTGGAAATTCGGGTTCGCAAATTTTGGCAGAAGTTTCTAAGGTGGCACATACAAAATGGGTTACACCAACAGAACCTCAATTTTTGCCTGATGACATTGATGGACGTTATCTTTTTAATGAAGCAACTCAAAAATTTTTAGCTAATTCAGATGCAAAATCAACTGGAGGATTTAGTATTTCTTTGTCCAATATTGTTATGATTGAAAGCGTGAGAGAAGCACGAGATAGAAATGTATTACATGCCGTCCGACCTTTCAAAGAATTTTATGAAAAGGGTGTAATTTGGGAAGACGGAACAAAAGAGGAATTTGATGTAATTATTTGGTGTACAGGTTTTAGGTCTAATTTAAAACACTTAGAATCTTTGAATATTATTGAAGACCAAAGAATACAAACTAGAAATACTCGTTCGGTCAAAGAGCCTAATTTATGGCTTGTCGGTTATGGTAATTGGACTGGTTTTGCATCTGCTACAATTTATGGAGTTGGCAAAACAGCTCGTCATACTGTAAAAGAAATTAGTGAAGTTTTATCAATGATTGAAGAGTCATGATCCTTCTTCAGAAGAATAATTTTATTTTATGGCTAATTTTTTATTTAGAAAAGAATATTTTTTGTACTTTGCTTTAATAGGACTTTCGCAAAATCAATCGCTTACCAAATATTATTTTGTTATTACTTCGGTACTGCCCTATCGGGCTGACCTAAGTATGAATACAAGGTCAGTCCCGTAGGGCAGACCGACATAAACAGAATATTATTCTGATAAAAAAGTCATTTGCGAAAGTCCTATTTAAAAATCTCTAAAATTCTTTTAAAAAACAAGATTATGTTAGAACTGCTTTTTCAAAACAAATATCTTATAGCCAAAGCTTTAGACAATGAAATTACAGATATTATCTATTGTGAGTGGAAAGGCGATTGGCTGAGTAGAGATGACCAAGAACTTTATAAGGCATTATATTTTTGTCATGAAATTGCGCAGGAACAACAAGTTAGGGTAATTATTTCTAGTTGTATAGAACTTGCTACCGTTTCTTTAGATGTTGATGCATGGATTGCAGAATGGTGGTATCCAACCTGTTATGAGAAGGGTCTTCTGGCAGAAATATTAATAGATTCAGAAGATTTTATGGGACAAATTGCAGTAGATAGTTTTATAGATAATAATAAATCTAAACTAATGAATCCTAGAGTAGAAACACTTGAAGAGGCTAAAGTATTAGCAAAACAAATTATTAGTCAGAATTCACTGCCTTTGTAGATAGTGTATCGTTTCGTTCAATGTTGTCAACTTAAGAGTTTTATGTATTGCTCGTG
>DAIUBX010000411.1:0-3619 GCA_036846465.1 Bernardetia sp. | reverse complement strand
CAATATGAGTGACATTCTAAAAAAGGCAAATAGTTGCCAAATTTTATTCTGTAAAACTCTCGTTTTTTCCATAGAATAGGGTTTGCAAACCCTATTCTATGGAAAAAACAAACTATTATTTTGTCAAAAATAAGTTCAGATACAGAATTTGAAAAATGTCACTCATGTTGTACTATAAAAGAACAAATTACTATTTTACTCCTATAATCAGTTTTTCTCCCTCATACACTAAATCGCCTTGACGATTATTCCATTCTCTTACTTGTGCTGTTGAGAGGTTGTACTTTTGAGCAATAGAAAAAAGAGTATCTCCTTTTTCTACACTGTGATAAGAATAATTTACTTGTGCCGTAGCATCTGGATTTTTCTTTTCTTCTTTTTTTGATGTATCTGTGTTATTGCCACTAGCCATTTTTAAAGCAGCTTCATTGACAATTATTTTTGAACCGACAGGCAAATCAATCGTATTAGCATCGAGTTTATTCCATTCTAAAATACGTAAATGAGGTACTATATATCTATCACTTAAATGAAATATAGTTTCTTTGGGTTGAACGACATGAAAATTTGAACCATAATAATCAAATGGATAAACAGTTGTTGTTTCTTCTGTAACTGTTTTTGTAGTCTGAGGCTGTGAAACAAAAAGTGTATCTCCTATATGAATTGTTCCATTTGGAGCTGTTTTTGGATTCCAAGCCATTAATTCTTTAGTTGTTACATTATGTTTCTGAGCAATTTTGCCAAGCATATCTTGTGGCTGAACTACATAAATTTCGGCTTTTGTTTGGGTTTCTTCTGTTTTGGTTTTTGTGCTGTCAGTTTTCTTTTTTGAAAAATCATAACCAACAATTGGAGTTCCTAACTCATCATAACCTTCTTTTCCGACATTATCAGGGTTTCCTCCCATTGAAATAATATCTGCTCTACTAAGTTTTGAAGCATCTGTTTTACTTTGACTAGAATTATCAGCAGTAGCTTCTGTTTTTTCACTACCAGCACCACTTATTGCAGTATCTTTAAATTCTGTTCCTCCTGCTACACTACTTTCAGTATTAGAAGTAGTAGATGATGATGAATTATTCTTTTCTATCTCACTTCTAGAACCTGCTGGTACTGCCAAACTAGATTTGAGAATAATTTTGTCGCCAACATCGATATTATCTCCTATAACAAATCCATTCCAAAGAATAAGATCTTTGGGACTTAAATTATACTTTCTTGCAATCGACCAAAGTGTTTCATCTTTTTCTACAATATGATAATCTGTATTTTCTGTATCAATGGAAGGTTGAACAGGAGTGAAATCTTTTTGAGGAATCGGCAAAAGAACTCCAGAAGAATCTATAAAAGTTGCAAAATCTCCATTTCCATTTTGTTTTACGACTACTTTTTTGTCCGAAGTAGCTGTTCCTACTTGCTTGTCTTCTATTTTTTCTGTAACTAATGTTCCTTCATATACCTTATTGTTTTGACTGCCATTTGGCTGACTGACAATCAGTTTTTGTCCAGTAGAAATAGTATAATCAGGTAAATTATTCCATTCTTTTAGTGTCGACATAACTACATTGTATTTTTTAGAAATATCATACAAACTCTCAGCTTCGGCTACGGTGTGGTATTTTACTACATTGGTAGTAACTTTTGTGTCTGTTTTAGTATCTGTTTTTTCTGTAACAACGACATCATCCGTTTTTGAATCGTTTTCAAATTCAGCAAAAGAACCCTGTTCAGACTTGTTAGAATTTTCAGTATTAGTTGCTGTTGAAGTATTATCTTTAGTCTTTGTGGTTGTATTTGTCTTTTCTTTATCCATTCCAGCCAACTCTGTTTTTTTGAGTTCTTCCCATTCTGCCATTAGTTCTGGGTCGGCTGCTATTTCTTCTTCTTCTTCTTCATTTTCCTCAAAAGTTGCTACAATTGGAGTAACATCTCTGACTTCAATAGGAACTCTTTTTGGTCTTTTGGTCTGAAGCCACAAAACACGTCCCATTTTTACCTTATCTTCGTCATCCAAACGATTGTATTTCAATAAGTATTTATATTGCATTGCATATTTTTGAGCAACATCCCAAAGTGTTTCATTAGGCATCAATATATGTGTCGCTACATCTTTAGCTCTGTTTCCTTTTTCTTGGAGATAATAAACTTGTCCTGTTTTGATGGCATCAGTTGGTTTCATATCATTCCAATCCAAAAAGTCTGTAACTTCTATACCAGCAGCACGAGCCATTTCACTCAAAAAATTACCAGAAAGAGCGACCATTCCTTTGCGTTCGTTGATGGTTGCAAAAACATATTTTTTACCTTCAATAAGACGTTCTTGTCTATTGACTACCTTTGGATAAATATCCTTTTCAATAACTAAAGTAGTATCTAAAGGAGAATTTATAGGAGCTGCCGATAAAGTAGAAATACTACTACTTATGAAGATAATAAAAAATGAAAAAATCAAATATTGACTTCTATATACATTTTTGTGAAAATAGTTTGAAAAATAATACTGCATAAGACGTAATTTTATAGTTTTATTTAGTGAATGGCTAAGGAGGTAAGGTTGTTTTTAATTAATAGATGCTTTTTTGAGAAAGAATCCATACAAGAAAAAATAGTTTATGTCAAAAGTTTGCTTCTTTGTATTCATTTCTGAATGTTATATTTAAAAATGAGTTGCCTATAAACAGCCCCAAATAAATTAATTGTAACAAAAATACTTTCAAAATTTAATGAAAAAAAATCAATTTACACAAAAAAGTACAAATGATATTCCATTTACTAACGAAAATCCTAAAAGTATAGTTGTTTTTGGGTCAGAATCTTCTGGAAAATCTACATTGACAAAAGAATTAGCAACGTATTACACTATTTTTTCAAACCCTGAATTTTCAAGATTGTATTTAGATACAAAGATGAACTACGCAAATTATGAAGACACAAATTCACTCACTTTTGAAGATGTAGAGCCGATTGCAATAGGGCAGCTTTGTAGTGAAAATCAAATAAAAAACCTTGCAATTTCTTATAATCATTCGTTTTATATATTAGATACAAATTTGCTCACTACTTATATTTATTCAAAATTTATTTACAAGAAAGTTCCTCTTTGGTTAGAAAGTGCCATTCAAAATCAGAATTATTCACATTATTTATTATTAACACCAAATACAGAATGGGAATTTGATAAGCAGCGAGGAGGAGATGAAGGAAGACAGTTTTTTTATCAAAAAATGAAGACAGAATTAGAAAAAAGAAAAATTAAATATTTCGAAATCAAAGAACTTAACGAAAAACGTTTGAAAGAAGCCATTAAAATTATTGACTCCCTTAAATCTTAGTAAGTATCCTATTTAATCGACACTAAATTTCAGCTACTATCAATATTTTAATTACCTTTGCTGCCATAAAACAAAATACAAAACGAATAAAATTAGTCAGAATAGATATTTAAAAAATGGCAGCAATCAACCTCATTTCGGGCGAACACCTTTCCAAAACTTACGGAGATAGATTCCTTTTCAATGATTTGAATTTTGGAATTTCACAAGGCGAAAAAGTAGCTTTAGTAGGAAAAAACGGAGCAGGAAAATCTACACTATTAAAAATCCTTGCTAAAGAGCAA
>DAIUBX010000410.1:0-3631 GCA_036846465.1 Bernardetia sp. | reverse complement strand
AGGGTTTAAATAAAGTACATTTTGTAGAAAAACACGATTTATATTTGTCTAAAACCAATTTTCTTTGAGTATACATGATTTGTCTTAAATTCAAACTAATTTAGAAATCAAAAATAGTATTTTACTTTCTAAAAATAGGAATAAATAAGTAGCTTTCAAAATTAGATACTGCAATATAGTACAATTTTTCTAAAAATAATCAAATTTTGAACGTGAAAATTGTATTTTTCTGTGAGTATGTACTTTGTTTATTTATTGATGTTGATTTTTATCAAAACTATCTAATTCTTCTATTTCTTATTAAGTTTCTTAGAGCTTTTTGATTTAGATAGATTTAGTAGTATTTTTATCACTAATTAATTTTATGTAGCATTTCAGATATATCAATTCAATTTTTAATTATGGATAATCCGACAAATAAAAATAACCAAGAACAACAAATAAATATAGAGTTAACTGAAGAAATGGCAGAAGGAAAATATGCCAATTTGGTCATGATAGCTCATTCTCAAAGTGAATTTTTTTTAGATTTTGTAAGGTTAGTTCCAGGTGCGCCAAAGGCAAAAGTACAGTCAAGAATTATTCTTACGCCTGACCATGCCAAGCGTTTATTACATGTCTTGAAAGATAGCGTCGATAAATTTGAGGCGAATGTTGGCAAAATTTCTGTCCAAGAAGAAGCTAATCAATTCCCTTTAAGTTTTGGAGGAACGGTAGGAGAAGCGTAAATAAAGTTTTGAAGTAAGATTTAAGAAGTTAGAAGTGAATATAAAGTTAAAGGTTAGATGTATGACCTGCAAAAGCAGCGAAGCTAAATTAGAAGTAAAAGCAATTTCCAATTTCTAATCTTTTCTACAATAGGACTTTCGCAAATGACTTTTTTATCAGAATAATATTCTGTTTATGTCGGTCTGCCCTACGGGACTGACCTTGTATTCATACTTAGGTCAGCCCGATAGGGCAGTACCGAAGTAATAACAAAATAATATTTGGTAAGCGATTGATTTTGCGAAAGTCCTATACAATTAACTTCCTAATTTTCAGTTTCTAATTTCCATTTCCTAATATCCAATCTCCATTTCCTAATAATCCGTGCTTCAATTTTTTCGTACTTACGACCCTTTTCGCCTTCTGACGGTATTGCTTTTCTTGTTGGCTCTTCGATTGCCTTTGCTTCTGAATGTTTTTTTTATAGATATTCCGTTACTAAGTCCTATTTTGGACTTTATGTTGGTTGGCGAACGTGTAGCTGAAGGAAATAGTATTTATAAAGAAGTTTTTGCAGGAATAGCTCCTTTTTCGGCTTGGTTTTATGCAGGTTTGGATATACTTTTTGGACGCTCTACATTTGGATATGCACTTATTGGTACAGTTCTTTTGTTTGTTCAAGCTATTATCTTCAACACGCTGCTTTTACGAAGAGATTTTTTATTGGATAGAGGGTATGTTCCAGCGATGTTATATGTTTTCTTTGGTTCAATTAGCTTTGATTATCTCAATGTTTCGCCTATATTATTATCACTTACTTTTTTGCTGTTGGTACTGCGTGAAATATTTACACTTACTGAAAATACACACGATCAAACTCTTTTTACGATTGGTCTTTATTTGGGCATAGCTACTCTTTTTCATTTGCCTTCTAGCATTTTTCTTTTTTGGGTAAGTATTGGGTTAGGTGTTTTTCGTTCTACTTCTTTTCGTCAGCACTTGCTCGTTTTATTTGGTTTTGCTTTTCCTATTTTGCTACTGGCTCTGTATTTCTTTTGGAATGATAGTTTTATTGATTTTATAGTACAGTATTTTAATTCAATTTCAATTTCCCCAAAATTCTATCTTTCTATTCAAGATTTTAGTATCATTTTAGCCTTTCCTACACTATTTTTGATACTGGCTGTTTTGAATATGTTTTCTGGAAGAAGCCTTACCAATTATCAGTCGTATTGTCGTCAGATGATGCTTTTTTGGTTGTTTGCTTCTGCTTTTAGTTTACTATTGTGTAAATACTGGCTTCCTTTTCAGTTTGCTTTTTTCTTGCCTCCCCTTGCTTTTTTTGGGACATATTATTTATTTTCCATTCAGAGAAAATGGATTGCCGAGCTGCTTTTTCTGTCTGTTTTGGGAGGAATAGGTGCGCAACTTTGGGCTACTCGTACAGAGATTTTTTATCCATTAGATTATACAGAAGCTATTATTACAAGACCTTCTAATTTTGATTTAAAGAATGAAAAAATATGGGTTTTTGGAGAAAATCACAGTTATTATATCGACAATAAACCTGTTACACCTTATTTGGATTGGGAACTTACCCAAAATAGAATTGAACAATTAGATAACTATCAAGCACTTCTATTATTTTATAATCAAATTGAAAAAGAAAAACCTCAATTTATTATAGATAAAGAAAAACAACTTCCACCTCTTTTTAAACGTATTCCTTTACTTTCTGAAAAATATACGACAAAAGATTCTTTGATTTATGAATTGAAAAAGTAGGATATAGTCAAAATCGTCTGTGTAACACCGATAATGGCGAGTTAATTCTGCATAGGTACTTATATTCACCTTAAACCTAAAACAAAAATGTCTCAACTCACACCCAAATTAGAAAGCGAAGTAATCAATCTCATCAAACAAAACAGATTGATAGAAGCTGTTAAATTAGTAACATTGAATACGAAACTAGGCTTGACAGGTGCAAAAGATTATGTCGATGCTTTGAAAGCTAAGTTATAGAACAAAAAAACTCGTAAATTTGAGTTCAACAAAAAAAATAACTGTATAGTAATCGTTAAACACCTCAAAAAATGCAAAAATGTCCTAGTTGTGTTTCACCTTATGGATACTCTGTGAGTGAAGAATTATATACTTGTCCTGAATGTTCGTTTGAATGGAATCCAAATGCAGTAGCAGAAAAAGAAATGGAAAGCGACCAAAATATCGTAAAAGATGCCTATGGTGCTATTTTACAAAATGGAGATGATGTAGTTTTGCTCAAAGATTTAGCTGTAAAAGGTGCGCCAAAACCTTTGAAAGCAGGAATAAAAGTCAAAAACATCAGACTTACAGATGGTGACCATAACATAGATTGCAAAATTGACGGTTTTGGAAGTATGGCTCTAAAGTCTGAATTTGTAAAAAAAGCGTAGTTGATATTTTATGGGATAGTGTCAAGTTTGGGTCTATCCCGTAATTCATCATAAAAATCATATAACCGATAGCTCGGCGAAGCCAAATCACTCGCTAATCAGTCTTGGTATTTGTATTATTAAAATAAAAAAATGTCTCCACAAACTACCCTCATCGTTCTTATTATTTATTTCGGAGTTTTATTCTTCATTTCTTGGCGCACCTCAAGAGGCGCAACTACCGAAACTTTTTTTACTGCTAATAGAAATGCACCTTGGTATTTGGTAGCTTTCGGAATGATTGGCGCATCGCTTTCTGGTGTTACTTTTATTTCTGTTCCGGGGCAGGTTGGAGCAAGTGCTTTTAGTTATATGCAAATCGTTTTTGGGTATCTTTTGGGATATTTAGTGATTGCTACGGTTTTACTTCCTCTCTACTACAAACATAATTTAACTTCTATTTATGAGTATTTGAATACTCGTTTTGGTTTTTGGTCGTACAAAAC
>DAIUBX010000409.1:0-3638 GCA_036846465.1 Bernardetia sp. | reverse complement strand
TCGAAGCGTCTTTTTTGTACTTCTGGACTTACCGAAAACCAATATTTTATCAAAATAACACCCGAACGAATCAGCATATTTTCAAACTCTGGACAAAAGCGCAAAAATTCTTGGTATTCTTCTTCGCTACAAAAACCCATTACACGCTCCACACCTGCACGGTTGTACCAACTTCTATCAAACAAAACAATTTCCCCTGCTGACGGCAGATGCATAACATACCTTTGAAAATACCACTGTGTATCTTCTTTTTCGGTAGGTTTGTCTAAGGCTACAATTTTACAAAAACGAGGATTGAGAGCTTCTGCTACTCTTTTTATAGTTCCTCCTTTTCCTGCTGCATCTCTTCCTTCAAAAATAATGGCTACTTTTAAGCCTTTTTTCTTTACCCAAGATTGAAGTTTTACAAGTTCTCTTTGTAATTTGATGAGTTCTTTTTTGTAATTGAGAGTTGTTTGGTGTTCCATAATTGAATGGTATTTTTTTATAGTTTTAATATAGTCTGAAAAATGCGTATTTTTGTAATTGATTTTGAATAATTAATAAACAGAAATCTAAGCAATTTACTTTTAGTAGAATAAAACACAATAGCAAAAGTTTAGTTTTATTTATAGAGTTTAAGTTGCAGAGCAACGCAATATTTGTAGCAATGAATAATAAAAAAACATTTTGGCAATGGTTTACACATCATTATTTGATGGTATTTCGTGATGAAGAAAACTTTGAAAAACTAAAAACCATTCGTTTCAACTTTGCAAAAGTAGTAGTTGTTTTGACTGGTTTTGCTTTTCTTATTTTTATTCCTTCCTTTTTTATAGCAAAAGCGATCGCTGATTATCAAATTTCTACTTCTGAAAATCCACAGGCAAGACTTTTTAAGCTCATGGAAAAATCAGATTCTTTAGAAAATATAGTCGCAGAACAAAATGCTTATTATGAAAATCTAAGACAAATTTTGGGAGGAGATATTCCGAAAAATAATATTTCAGAAGATTCTTCCGAAGCCACAATCAATTCAGAAGATTTGGATTTGGAACAAATTGATTCTATTGATTTGGCTTTCAGAAAGCAATTTGAAAAAGAAGATTCAAAAACAAAGGGTTTGCGTACTTCGAAAAGTGAGTTGCAACAAGTTTTGTTTTTCTCTCCTATTTCTGGAATTGTTACCAATAAATATAATTCTGCTAGTTCACATTTTGGCGTTGATGTAGTTGCACCAAAAAATGAAGTCATTAAAGCTGCTGCCGACGGAACAGTTATTTTGTCTTCTTGGACACAAGATTCTGGACATACTTTGGCTATTCAGCACAAACATCAGTTGGTTTCTTTTTACAAACATAATTCTGTTTTGCTCAAAAAAGTAGGCGAAACTGTAAAAGCTGGAGACCCTGTCGCAGTTATTGGGAACTCTGGCGAACTTACAGATGGTCCTCACTTGCATTTTGAACTTTGGTACGAAGGAAATCCTGTCAATCCACAAGATTTTATTTCTTTTTAAAAGAAAATTAGAATTTCGCTTCAATTTCTTTTTGTTGCCTAAGATGATGTTTCCAATGAATTAAATCAAAAATAAGCCAATTTTTTGCTGTTAGCATTCCGAATAAAGGATGTTTTGTGCCAAAACTAGGTTCTATTTGGTTATTTATCTCTTTGACAAGCTCCTCAAAATAAGCTGAATAATTTGCTAATTCTTTCTCAAAAAATGCTTTTGGTTGAGCTTCTGGTTGTGGCATTCCATCAGGCATTTTTACTTTTTTGGTATGTGAAATATAACCTCTACCCAAAATAAAACTTCCTTCTGGAGTAAGTTCTGCATTTGGCACTCCTTTTCTTAGATAGATACAATTTGTGATTTTTCCATTTATCCAATGTCTAGAAGAAGAAAAAAGATGACTGTAAAGTTGTGCCATTGACCAACTTCCATCTTCAAAATTTTTCTCAAAATCTTCATTTGTATAGTTTTGAAGTGAATTGTAGTACTGCTCAACCACTTCTGAAAGTTCTTTTCCTAATTCTGAAACTGTTTTCGTATTCATAACAAAATTATTTTTTGATAAAATTGGACTAAAATAGAGTTTAAAGACTTCTTTTTTCTACAAGTTAAATAATTTTGCAATAACTTTACAGCTTATTTAAAGTTCTATTCATATAAATAGACGTAAATTTGTAACTGAATTTTGAACTACCTACACACAACTACTATTTTCAATCACTTTTTTATGTAAAAATTTACATACCTTTTTTCATTTAATTCTTCTCAAAACTCTGATGGTAAAACGCACCTCTCAACAACGTTATATTGATCTTATCAAGCAAACTTTTTATTTTGATACACCTGATTTTACAGTTTCGAATGACGAACTTAATTTCTATGGTGTAGAACTGATGCCAATTATTGAAAAATATGGAACGCCTTTGCGCCTTACTTATTTGCCAAAAATTAGTGAAAATATACGAAGGGCAAGAAGTCATTTTGGGGAAGCCATGAAAAAATTAAATTATGATGCCGAGTATGTGTATTGCTATTGTACCAAATCTTCGCATTTCAGTTTTATAATGGACGAGGTTTTGAAGACAGGCGCACACCTTGAAACGTCTTCTACTTTTGATATTGCTATCATCAAAAAACTACATCAAAAAGGACTTTTCAGCAAAGATAAATATGTAGTTTGTAATGGTTTTAAGAGAGAAAGCTATACCAACGAAATAAAATCGCTTTGGCAAGAGGGTTTCGAAAACTGTATTGCTGTTTTGGATAATCGCAGAGAAATAAATGCGTATGAAGATTTAGAGGTAGAACAAATGCAAATCGGACTTCGAATAGCAACAGAAGAAGAGCCTAATTTTTCGTTTTATACTTCTCGTTTAGGCATTCGTTATAAAGATGTCGTTGATTTTTATAAAAAACATGTAGCTACTAATCCAAAATTCAAACTGACTTTATTACACTTTTTTGTAAATTCTGGTATTCGTGATACAGTTTATTTTTGGAGTGAATTTAATAAGTTTGTTCGTGCCTATTGTGATTTAAAAAAAATCTGTCCAGAACTGCATATTTTGGATATTGGTGGTGGTTTGCCTATCAAAAACTCACTTGGTTTTGAGTTTGATTATGAATATATGACAGAAGCCATCGTCAGTACAATCAAGGAAGTTTGTGAGCAAGAGGGCGTACCTGTTCCTACTATTTTTTCTGAATTTGGAAGTTTTACGGTAGGCGAAAGTGGTGCTATGATTTTTTCGGTAATAGCTCAAAAACAACAAAATGACCGAGAACTTTGGTACATGATTGATGGTTCATTCATCACGCATTTGCCTGATACATGGGGAATGGGTTATCGTTTTATTGCTATGGCAATCAATAACTGGGATAAAGAATATCATCAAGTGCATTTGGGAGGAATTACGTGTGATAGTATGGATTATTACGATTCAGAATCGCATGTGGCAAAACTTATGTTACCCAAGTTTACACGAGGAACGGAGCAATATATCGGTTTTTTCCATACAGGTGCATACCAAGAAAGTTTGGGGGGATATGGAGGTATTCAGCATTGTTTGATTCCAAATGCCCAACATGTAATTATAGATAGAGATGAACAAGGAAATGTAACGACTGAATTATTCAAAAAAGAACA
>DAIUBX010000408.1:0-3643 GCA_036846465.1 Bernardetia sp. | reverse complement strand
GAATCTTTAGAAACTTATAACGCTATTGGTGATTATACAGCCGTAGAAAGACGAATTTTAGAATTAGAGCAAGGAATTGAAGATTATATTTCTGAAAATAGAGTAAAAAACACAGAAATAAAAACAGCTTTATTAGCAGAAGCACAAACACTCAAAAACAGCGACGACTGGGAAGAGGTTTCTGAATACCTCAAAGATCTCAAAATGCGCTGGATTCGCACAGGTAGTGTAGGCGAAGAAGATGAAGAAATGTCAGAGGAATTTGACAGATGCTTAGATATATTTTTTGAGCGTAGAAAAGCCTTTTTTGATAATGAAAGAATTGTCAATGACGATCGAATCTTGAAATACAAACGCATCAGTAATAAAGTTAGAAAACTCAATTATCAGAAAGAAAAAACGCCTGAAATGCGTCAAGAAGTAATTGATTTGCAGAAAGCATGGAAAGATGTTGGCGTAATTCCGAAGTGGAAATACCTCAAATTATATAGAAACTACAAACGAGAAGTTGATATTTTCTTTGGAAATCATGAGCAAAGTAATGATAGTTATGGTTCGTATCGTCAAGAGCCACCAATTCCAACTACACCAGAAGGAATTTTGGAACACAAGCGCAAACTAACCGAAGAAGTAGAAGAAATTGCAAATAAATTTGAAAATATACACTTGAATAATGTAAAGACTAGGCAAGTAGAATGGAAAAAAATGGGGATTCTCAAAAATAACGATGAAGATCGTTTATTAAATAACCGTTTTCATGCTGCTTGTAGCGAGATTTTTACACACGTATTCTTAGAAAATGATGCAAAACAAAATTTTGATGGTTACGAAGAAAAAACAGGTTTCGAACAGTTGAAACTCAAAATCAAACTTATCAAAGATAGCATCAGAGAAGAAGAACCAAAACTTCAACAGATTGCCAGAAATATTCCTCAAGATAGCTATGGCAGACCTATGTTTGATAGAAATGAGCCTTCTCATACGCCTGTTCGCTCTGAATATATGAACCTTTTGAACGTAATCCGTACAAAGAAAAGATTATCCAAAAAGTTTCAAAATCAACTCAACAGTAGCTATAATTTCTAGTAGCGTACACTTTAGTGTGCGAAAAAATGTACCGTATGCTTTAGCTTACGAAACGTATTTTATAAAAAAATGAATATTCCAACTACCACCAAACTCACTCAATCCGAAAAAACTGGACAAGGAGGTTTGGTGGTTACTTCTTTAGAAAACCTTATTCAATGGGCGAGATTGTCCTCTCTTTGGCCCATGACTTTTGGTTTGGCTTGTTGTGCTATCGAAATGATGGGTACGTATGCTCCTCATTATGATTTAGATCGTTTTGGAGTTTTTCCTCGTGCTTCTCCTCGCCAGTCTGATGTAATGATTGTGGCAGGAACGGTTACTTTCAAAATGGCTGATAGAATAAAACGCCTGTATGAACAAATGGCAGAACCTCGTTATGTAATTTCGATGGGGAGCTGTTCGAATTGTGGAGGGCCTTATTGGGAACATGGATATCACGTCGTAAAAGGTGTTGATAGAATTATTCCTGTTGATATTTATGTCGCAGGTTGTCCACCACGTCCAGAGGCTCTTATTGGAGGTATTCTGAAACTTCAAGAAAAAATACGTTCTCAATCTCCCACTCCCACAGGAATTTTGAATTTAAAAAATGGTTAAAATATTTACTCTTAATTATAGACAAGAAATTTAGGTTAATCGCATCAAAAAACAAAGGTTTTTTGCTTCTCTTTTGTTTTTCTGCCATTGCCAACGTCTTGTTATCTTCGATAACAGACGATTGTCAAGGCAAAAAAACACATTCTCCCTTCGCAAGCGTTCTTTATCGAAGATAAAGAACGTTGCGAATGGGGAAAAACACGCTAAAAGGTGAAAAACATCCAAATTAGATGCGATTAACCTACAAGAAATTATTTTTACCCTTTGTTGTCTATTTTTTTTGTAATTTAGTTTCATATTAAAATTACTATCAAAAAAATCCGTACTAAAAAATGAGTTCTTCTACAAAAATTTACACCGATATTACCAAACTTCAAAAAAAAGTAGAGATTTGGAAATTTAATAATCAAGACGTAGTTTTTACAAATGGTTGTTTTGATATTTTACACGTAGGACACGTCGATTATTTAGAAAAAGCTGCTGCTTTAGGTAAAAAATTAGTCATTGGAGTAAATACAGATGCTTCTGTCAGAACACTAAATAAAGGAAAAGACCGTCCGATAAATGATGAATATGCAAGAATGCGTATTTTGGCTGCTTTAGGTTTTGTAGATGCTGTGATTTTATTTTCAGAACCTACTCCTTTAGAACTCATTACTGCCATAAAACCTAGTATTTTGGTAAAAGGAAATGATTATTCAGTCGAAACCATTGTAGGTGCAGATGTAGTTTTGAAAAATGGTGGAAAAGTAGAAACAATAGAATTAGTAGAAGGATATTCTACCACCAAAATTATTAATAAAATTTTAGGGAAATAAAGTTAATTATGTGTCGCTCGTGGGGACACGAGCAACGGTAAGTTAATTTATTAGTACGTGTTTCAAAAGTTTTTCAATGTTTTTTTACTGTGCATTCAGTTCCTCAGAACTGAATGTTTCGCTTCCTCAGAAGCGTGGTTAATTTGTCTGAATCACGCTTCTGAGGAAGCGTTTCGTTCAACTCTAAGGAGTTGAACGCACTTGTAAGAATCGTAATTGATATTTAATCTCTCCTTCCCATCAACATCGAACCATAATAAAGAAGGGTTGCAAGTGATGAAAGCGCAGCCACTACATACGTCATGGCAGCCCAAGAAAGCGCACTTTTTGCCATCGAATATTCTTGTGGATTGACTATATTTTCTTCTTTTATCCAATTTAATGCTCTTCTACTAGCATCAAACTCAACTGGCAAAGTAACAAAACTAAAAACGGTAGAAATAGCTAAAAGCAAAACACCAGCAGCCAAAACATAAGGAACATTTACAAAAATTAAGAGTAATAATCCAATCATCAATAAAAAAGGCGTAAAACGATTCGTAATATTGAGAACGGGAACCATTGCCGAGCGAAAACCTAAAAAGGCATACGCTTTTGCATCTTGAATAGCATGTCCACATTCGTGTGCAGCAACGGCAACAGCAGCAACATTACGCCCATGATAAACATTTTCACTCAAATTGACTGTTTTATTGCTTGGATTGTAATGGTCTGTTAGTTGTCCTTCTACACTCATTATTTTTACGCCTCGTATTCCGTTATCATTGAGCATTCTTTGGGCTACCTCTGCACCACTCATATTGGAAGCCAAAGGAGTTTGAGCATATTTTTTAAAACGATTTCTAAACATATATTGTACGCCCAAACTTATTAAGGCTACAAAAATGATTAATATATATCCTGTACTCATTATTGAAAAATTAAATTATAAAATTTTAGTTTGAAAAATAAATTAGATTTATCTTGTTTCAAGACACTTTACACAGATTATGAAGTTCTGTGTTACTTTCAAACTTAAACGAAAATAAGGAAAAGTTGTTTCTTTTTTGAGAAACACAATTTTGAAATTGATACATAAAAAACCTTCAAAAATTACTAAATTTGAGATAAAATGGTTTGCAATAACTCAATGGAATTTT
>DAIUBX010000407.1:0-3676 GCA_036846465.1 Bernardetia sp. | reverse complement strand
GTAGTTGTTGAAGAACAAAAATAAAATATAAATAAATTTTTGAAACAGTGTGTCAAGTACCGTGTAACATAAGTTGTTTTGTGTTTTACTGTGCATTCAGTTCTTCAGAACTGAATGCACAGTAAAACATTGTAAAACGTATTAAACAGTGCATTAACCATCAAATCAACGAATTACCTTCTATATTACTTTTGTAATACAGAAGATTTTTTAGATCAATTTATAATTCTATGAAATATGTTTTGTTTGTAGTTTTTATTTTAGGGATGTCTTATTTGTTGATTTTGTTTAAAACACTAGTTAAGATTCTAATTTTCAATCTGACAAAGATTATCAAGAAAAAAAGCCAAAAAAGGAACTCCAAAAAAGCACACCTTTTCCCTGTTATCGTATTTACTTCTAAAATCTGACTTTATACTTCTAACTTTATTTGTAATTCTACTCTTTTCCTTGTAATTTTAATCAAAATTAAATAGTTTTTCATTTTACCCTCATTTTTTATATGAACATTCACGAGTATCAAGGTAAAGAACTACTCAAAAAATACGGAGTTGCAATTCAAGAAGGAATTGTAGTTGATTCTGCTGCCAAAGCTGCTGACGCTGCCAAAGAGTTACGTACACAAACTGGCACAGACTGGATTGTAGTAAAAGCACAAATCCACGCAGGTGGACGTGGAAAAGGCAAAGTAGTAGGAACAGAGTACAATGGCGTAATGCTTGGTAAAAACCCTGAAGATGCTGCTGAAAAAGCAAAACAACTTCTAGGAAATGTACTTGTTACACACCAAACAGGCGAAGAAGGAAAGAAAGTAAATAAAGTTTTGTTAGCGCAAGACGTTTATTACAAAGGTGAGTCAGAAATCAAAGAGTTTTATGTAGCTGTTCTTTTGGATAGAGACAAAAACTGCAATGTGATTATGGCAAGTAAAGAAGGTGGTATGGACATCGAAGAGGTTGCAGAACATAATCCTGATGCAATTATCAAAGAATGGATTGATCCAAAACTCGGCTTACAGGCTTTCCAAGCTCAAAAAGTAGCGTTTGCTCTTGGTTTGGAAGGAAAAGCACTCAAAGAAATGACTAAGTTTATTCAATCTTTGTATGCTGCTTATATCGGAATTGATGCTTCTCAAGTAGAAATCAATCCTGCTTTCAAAACTTCTGACAACAGAATTTTGGCAGTAGATTCAAAAATTAACTTGGATGATAATGCGTTTTATCGTCATAAAGAATTGGCAGAACTTAGAGATGAGTCTGAAGAATCTCCATTAGAAGTAGAAGCAAGTAAATTTGGATTAAATTACGTAAAACTTGACGGAAACGTAGGTTGTATGGTTAATGGTGCTGGTCTTGCAATGGCTACAATGGATATGATTAAACTTGCTGGTGGAGAACCTGCTAACTTCCTTGACGTTGGAGGTGGGGCATCTGCTGAAACAGTAGAAAAAGGTTTCCGTATCATCTTGAAAGATCCTAATGTAAAAGCAATTTTGATTAATATCTTTGGTGGAATTGTTCGTTGTGACAGAGTTGCAAACGGAGTAGTAGAAGCCTATAAAAATATTGGAAAAATTGATGTGCCGATTATCGTTCGTTTGCAAGGAACAAATGCAGAAGAAGGCGCAAAAATTATCAAAGAATCGGGTTTAAATGTAATTTCAGCAATTGTTTTGAAAGAAGCTGCTGATAGAGTAAAAGAAGTTTTAGCAAACTAATTCTTTAAACTCAATTACGTTATTTTAGATAAATTAAAAATTCCCTTTTATTTTCTTTATTTTTATAGAAAGTGGAAGGGAATTTTTTGCAGAAAATTCAACACAAAATTTATTTAGACATTTCAAATTAACTCTACCTTGAATCAACTCATTAACAGTCGCAGCCCTTATTTACTTCAACATGCTCAAAACCCTGTTTATTGGCAGATGTGGAATAATGAAACTCTACAAAAAGCAAAAAAAGAAGATAAACCTATTTTGGTAAGCATTGGTTATTCGGCTTGTCATTGGTGTCATGTGATGGAACATGAGAGTTTTGAAAATGAAGCTGTTGCAAAAGTAATGAATGAACATTTTATCTGTATAAAAGTAGATAGAGAAGAACGACCAGATGTTGATGCAATCTATATGGAAGCTGTGCAAATGATGGGCGTTTCGGGTGGTTGGCCATTGAATGTTTTTCTGACGGCTGATGCAAAACCGTTTTGGGGAGGAACATATTTTCCAGCAAATCAATGGGTTGATATTGTTGAGCAAATTGGAAAAGCCTACAAAGATAAAAGAGAAGAAGTAGAAGAATCAGCAAAGAAAGTAACTAAAGTTTTGTCTATTTCTACATTAGAAAGGTATAATTTAAAAGATGTTTCTCATTTTGATGATGCTATTTTAGAAAAAGCATTTCTACAATTAGAAAAACGTTTTGATACAGAATTTGGTGGAATTGGACAAGCTCCAAAATTTCCGATGCCGTCGTATTACTTGTTTTTACTGCGTTATTATGATTATTTGAATAGAAAAGATAAAGAAAACAAAGAAAATCAATTTATAACAAATCCCACAAAAGAAAAAATAATAAATCAAATTCATCTTACGCTTAATAAAATGGCTCAAGGTGGAATGTATGACCAAATCGGAGGAGGTTTTGCTCGTTATTCGGTGGACAGAGAATGGTTTGCGCCTCACTTTGAAAAAATGCTGTATGATAATGCTCAATTACTTTCTTTGTATGCAGAAGCCTATACCGTTACAGAAGACAAAACCCAAAATAATATACAAAAAGAAGTTTATAAAGAAACAATAGAACAAACAACCGAATTTTTGATAAAAGAATTACAAAACCAAAATGGAGGTTTTTATTCTGCTTTAGATGCTGATAGCGAAGGAAAAGAAGGTAAATTCTATACATGGACAATCGACGAAATTGAAACTATTTTTACAAATCATACTTTCAAATATTCCACAAATCAAGAGCAAGATTTACAGCTTTTTAAAAAATATTATTCCATTACTTCAATAGGAAACTGGGAAAGTCCACACGCTACAGAAGGAGCAAATATTTTATATAGAAATGATACAGATGAAGAATTTGCAAAAAATAATAACATTGATTTAAGTGTTTTGAAAAACAAAGCAAAAGAATGGCAAAATTATTTTTTAGAAGTTAGAAAAAGTAAAGTTCGTCCTAGTTTGGATGATAAAATTCTTACTTCTTGGAATGCACTTTTGATAAAAGGTCTTTGTAATGCGTATTCTGCTTTAAAAAATGAAAAATATTTAGATTTGGCTTTACAGACGGCTGAATTTATAGAAAATAATCTTTTTGATGCAACTAATCAATCAAAATTATATCATACTTTCAAAAATGAAACAGCCGAAATAGATGGTTTCTTAGAAGATTATGCACTTTTGATTGAATCTTATATCACTTTATATCAAGTTCGTTTTGATGAAAAATGGATTTTACGTGCCGATGAGCTTACCAAACATGTCTTTGCTAATTTTTATGATAAAGAAGAAAAGCTATTTTATTTTACTAATCAAAATGAAGGCGAAAAATTAGTGGCTCAAAAGAAAGAAATTTTTGATAATGTAATTTCGTCTTCCAATTCTGTAATGGCTACAAACCTTTACTTTTTAGGAATTATTTTAGAAAATAATTTATACAAAGAAACAAGTAAA
>DAIUBX010000406.1:0-3686 GCA_036846465.1 Bernardetia sp. | reverse complement strand
ACAATTGATTGGCAAGAATGGCAACCTGCTACTTTTTCTGAAGCTACACTAGAAGAAGTGCATCACACATTACCTGGACTAGAAGCTAGTGATATTAACTGGCTAGTTCGTCTTTTAGAAAACCCTGTCAGTAAATTAGCTTTACCAGGTTCAATACCTCTCTTCGAACACGATTGTATGCACATTGTGCTTTCTCGTGGATTGCTCAATCAAGACGAGGCTTTTGTTATTGGAGTTACAATGGGAAATGCTTCTAAGTACACCAATTTAAAAGGAAAAATATGGAAAGTGGCTGCTCGTTTTCTTTATCCAGTTCCTTATAGAGTTTCTGATTGTGATTTATATATCTTTAATTTGGGTGTAGCTTTTGGAAAAACAATGACTAAAAAAGACTGTCATTTGTATAATTTCTGTGAAAATAAACACAAAACGATTGCAGAAGTACGCCAAGAACTTGGTATTGATGTGAAAAAATTACACGCTTCTTTCGAAAAAGAAATACAATATATTAGCCCAGAAGAATCAGTCGTTTCAAAACGTTTATTGTCTATTTTATCACAAAACTAAGTATAAGAATTTACTTTAAATGAATATTAGTCCAGCAGACATACTTGGTGCAATAGGCGTATTTTTGATTTTACTTGCCTATTTTCTCAATACATTCAAAAAAATAAATCAAGAAAGTATAGGTTATCTTCTAATGAACACGATTGGAGCTACTTTAGCTTGTATTTCTTCTGTTTTGTTAGGAAGTATTCCCTTTACAATCTTGGAAGGTTGTTGGACTATTGTTTCTCTGATAGCTTTGATTAAAATTTTATTAAAAAACTAACTTGTTTCCGTCTTTTTCTCCAATTCCAAACGGTCAAGAGGTGTTTTTTCTTCGATGGCTTCTTTTATTGCCCAAACAATACGGTCAAGGTCTTTGATTTCTGCGTTACAAAGTTGTAGGTAAAATTCTATTTCATTGGTATCTTTTGAAAGCTCAATAATTTGCATAATTCCTAGAAGACGAGCCACAGGCGCACGTAGTTTATGAGCATTGATAAAGGCATATTCTTCTAGCATTTTATTTTTTTCTAGTACTTCTAGATTACGCTGATTGACAATATCTTCCAAATTATCATTCATCGCAACGACTTCTTCATGAGAACATTTTAACTCTTCGGACTGTCTCATCAGTTCTTCAGATTGTTCCTGAAGAGTACGATTTTGTTGCATTACTTCGGCTTGAGATTCTGAAAGTTTGTGATTTGTATTTTTTAGTTCTATATTATATTTTTTGTTTATCCAGTAGGCTCTCGTAATTACAATAAAAATACTTAACAAGGCAACTAAACCAACCAAAAAATAATTTCTATTTTCTTGTTCTTTTTCCAACTGTGTAGTGTATTTTATTTTTTCTAACTCACTCTTTTTTTCTTGCAATAACATGCGTTGATTTACCTCAGATTCATATATATTTTGTTGCAACTTCTTATTATAGGTCGCTTTATAAATTGAAATATATTTTTGAGAGTGATAATTTGCCTTTTCGTAATCTTTCAAAGATAGATAGGTATAGGAAAATAATTCGTGCATAGTCATACGATTAATAAAATCATCATCACTTTCAGGAGATATTTCCTTTTCAACTTCTTTTATATAATTGTGCGCCGTTAAAGTATCTTTGAGTTGTAAATGAATTTTGGCTTTCAATAATAATAAATTACGATAGGCTTGAGGCTTAGAGTCTATAAGCAAAGAATCTAATATTTTGATTTTTTCTAAAGCCTTTTTAGGTTCTTCTATTTCTAAAAAAAGATTTACATACTCCAAATGATATTCTATTGCCATATTTAATGACGTTTTGAGAGCCAAAGGGGCATTTTTATCTATGATAAAAAGTGCTTTTTTAATCTTCCCTGTCTTGTAATAACATTGAGCAATATTGAGAGGAATAACTGAGGCTCTCGTTTTGTCTTCTCTGTATTGATTTGCCTCATTAAAAAAAGGCAATGCTTTTTCATACATATACATTTGCAAATAAGTATGTCCGATATTATTGGCAATGCTAGAGAGTGCTTTTTTATCCTTTATTTCGTGAGCAATTTCTCTAGCTTCTAAAAGCAATTGAGTAGCATCAACATATTTCCCTTTATCCATAAACAGAAAAGAGATAGCTTCTAGGTTTTTAATTTCGCCATATTTATAACCTGATTTTTTGCTTTCCTCTAAGGCTTGGCGAAAACAAATCAATGCAGAATCTTTATTATAAATCCTGTTTTTATAAACAAATCCTTTTAGGCGTAAAACCTCTACTTTTATTTCATTGCTTTTTGTGTCATTAATTTTTCTTGACAAATCAAAGGCTTTATCTATATAAAAAAAAGCACTATCTTTATTTGCTTTCTCATAAAAAATAGTTGCCTTCAAGTGATATGCCTTTAATAAATAGTCATTGTTTTTTTGTTTCTGACTTTCTAAAAGGAGTTTTTGAACATAAAAACTTTGTTTTTTTAAATCTTTGTTTTTGTATGCTTGTGCTGAATCATAATAAGAAGACAAACTTTGCCCATAAATTGGAGTAAAGCCAAAAATAAAACTAAGGACATAGAAAAATAATAACATTATTTTGTTGTTAAATAATATTTTACCAAGAAACCATTTTTTTATAAAAAGAATATTATCCTTCAAAGTGTATAAAATGTAATAATGAGCTTATTAATTTACAAAAAAAGCAACAAATAGCGAAACTATTTAACTTATCTAGACAAAGAAAAAACTTATTAAGGATAGAATACCAATTTTTTTAATTGAATTGTGCTATCAAAAAATTATACCGTAAATTTGACTTTCTTTTAAAAACTCTCATTGCTTCATATATATTCGCCGTTTTTGGTAATTTTTGCCAAAAACACAAATAAAATATTAAATGCTCGTCCTAAAATTCGGAGGAACAAGTGTTTCCTCAAAATCTAATCTTGAAAAAATAGCTGCTATTCTTTCTTCAAAAACTGAAAATTTTATTGTAGTTGTTTCTGCTTTTTCAGGAATTACCAATAAACTAGACCAAATTGCTAGTCTTTCTTTGGAAGGCAAACATACTGTTTTGTTAGAAGAATTTAGAAATTTTCATTTTGAATTTATAAAGGAACTCGTAAGCGAATCGCATCAAATTGACCTTTTTGTAGAAGTGCAACAAAAATGCAATCAGTTAGAATCAATTTGTGAAAGTGTAGGAATATTGAAAGAATTATCAGACCGAACACGAGCAACTATTTTGAGTTTTGGAGAAGGACTTTCTTCGATTATTGTTCAAAAATATCTAGCTGTTAATTCTCAAAATCCTATCAAAGTTGATTTATTGGATAGTAGAAAATTAATTTCAGCCAATACCAACGAATCAAAAGATTATTTGAATGCCGTTTTGGATTTGGAAAAAACGACTAGGAATATTTTAGCTGTTATTGGTTCTGCTTCGTCTGCCATTGTTGGTGTCTCCACCAACGACACAAAAACGAATAAAAATTATATTGCAGCAGGTTTTATTGCTTCCAATCAAAAAGGCGAAACGGTTACTTTAGGTCGTGGTGGTTCGGATTTTTCGGCTTCTATTTATGCCAATGCAATTGATGCCACAAAATTAGAGATTTGGAGTGATGTCAATGGAATGCAATCTGCAAATCCAAAAAAAGTACAGGCGA
>DAIUBX010000405.1:0-3701 GCA_036846465.1 Bernardetia sp. | reverse complement strand
GAAGTTAGAAGTAAATGCACAAATACAAAGTCAGAAGTCAGATTTAAGAAGTAAATACAAAACTTCAAAATGTATTTCATTCTCTTGGCTTTCTCTTTATTCCCTGTGGTTAAAAAATGTATTTAAAATAATTATGCTAAAACTCAAATCCAAAAATTTCCAAAAAACAAAAGATTTTTTAGATGAAAAATATGAAAAATACAACCATATTGATTTTATAGAAAATGACCCCATTCAAATTCCTCATCGTTTCACAAAAAAACAAGATATTGAAATTTCGGCTCTTTTTGCAGCCGTTTTAGCATGGGGATTACGAAAAACAATTATCAATAAATGTAATTTGATAATGGAATTGATGGACAATTCGCCTCACGACTTTATCCTAAATCATAAATCAAGCAATTTGAAAAATGTAGGTTTTCAAGAGTTCAAACACCGAACCTTCAATTCTACCGATTTGCTTTATTTCATAGATTTTTTACAACGGTTTTATCAAAAAAATGATTCTTTAGAAATTCTTTTTTCTTCCAAAGAAACTCAAAAAGAAAACTTAATTCATTTTCACAACACTTTTTTTGATATAGATTACGCACCACAACGCACAAAAAAACACATCAGTACGCCTGAAAGAAAATCAGCTTGTAAAAGACTAAATATGTATTTGCGTTGGCTTGTCCGAAAAGACGATAAAGGCGTAGATTTTGGAATTTGGGAGAATATATCGCCTTCTGTTTTGATTTGTCCGTTGGATATTCATGTAGAAAGAGAAAGTAAAAAATTAGGACTTTTAGAACGAAACATTTCAGACTGGAAAGCAGCCGAAGAACTTACTCAAAATTTGAGATTATTTGATGCAACTGACCCTGTGAAGTATGATTTTGCTCTTTTTGGATTGGGTGTGGAGAATAAAAAATAATATTCATTTCCATACTACTAGACCTTTTTTAACAAATAGGTCAGTCCCAAAGGGCAGACCGTCTACTAAACAAAAAATCGTAGAAATGACTCCAAACGGTCTGCTCTACGAGGCTGACCTAAAAGGTGGTAAGTTTCATAAGATTAAATGGAATCACAATACTCTAAAAATGTTTCTTTAAATCTATCTAAAGTTCCTTTGTCAGAAGGTCCACAAACTAAACGAATGACCATTTGCCAGTCTAAGTTCCAATTTAGGTCAAGACCATATTTGTTTCGTAAATGGTGGCTATAACCATGTAAAAATTTACTAATTTTTAAGCTCTCATTACTTGACTGTGTATAACCAAAACAAGTAAAACTTATATCTTCTACTTTGTTTATACCGAACATACTGGGTCGTTCAGTTATCATTTTAACAAATTCAATAAATTTTTCCATTTTTTAGTTTTATTTTGCAATCACACGAATACTATTTTTTACTTTCTCAATTTTTTCTTTGAGCGTTTCGATATCATTTCCCAAAATGGTAATATGTCCCATCTTGCGTGCTGGTTTGGTTTGCTTTTTTCCATAAATATGAGGATAGACATTTTCCAAATCCAATAATTTATCTAATCCTTCATAAAAAGGCTGACCTGTGTGATTTTCTTCTCCTATCAAATTCAAAATTGCTGCCGAACTTCGAAGCGTAGTTTTTCCTAAAGGAAGATTCATAATCGAACGCAAATGTTGAGCATATTGCGAAGTCGTAGAGGCTTCTATGGTATGGTGTCCACTATTATGAGGGCGTGGCGCAACTTCATTGACCAAAATATTTCCTTTTTTATCAATAAATAATTCAACAGCCAAAAGCCCTACCATTCCATTTATTCCTTCTTTGTTGCCTAATTTTTCAATGACTTCTTTAGCCAAACAAGTAGATTCTTCTTTCTGACTTTCTGTGATAGTTGCAGGAGCTAATAAATAATCAAGCAAATTATATTTTTGATTAACAACCATTTCGACGGCATCAAAAACAGAAATTTCGCCTTTTTCATTTCTTGCCACAATTACAGAAATTTCTTTTTCGATATCGACTTTTTCTTCTAAAAGCGAAGGAGCTTCAAAACCATTTTGTTTAGCATCTTCTAAACTTTTCAAAATCTGAACGCCTTTTCCGTCATAACCATCTTTTCCTAATTTTTGAACAATCGGGAATAGGTTTTTATCAGTTTTGTTTCTTTCTGTTAGATAGTTTATTAGTTCTTCTTTATTACTAATCAAAATAAAATCAGAAGTAGGAATATTATTTTCTTTATAAAACTGTTTTTGCAATCTTTTATCTTGAATCAAGCGAATAATGGCAGGTTGAGGAAAAACTTTTTTACCTTCTTTTTCTAGTTGTTCAAGTGCATCAGCCGAAACTTTTTCTATTTCTATGGAAATAATATCCATTTTACGACCAAAGTCCAAAACGTCTTGATACGCTGTAATATCTCCTTTATGAAAATTTCTTGAAACGGTCGAACAAGGTGCATTTGAATCATTTTCTAAAAAATGTATTTCTATATCCAAATCAATGGCTGGAGAAATCAACATTCTGCCAAGCTGTCCACCTCCTAAAATTCCTACTTTTTTCTGTTGCATATTCACAAATAGATTTTAAATAACTCTTTTCTATATTATCTCTACACAATTTTACAGTTTTGTGTCGTTCAAATTGAGCAGAGTTGTGTAATTTTGTAGTTCAAAACTAATGATTATTTAATAAAAAAAATAGTCTTAAAGGAAATGAGAAAAAATAAGAAACCTAGCCATTTAAAAATAACCAGCTTTAAGTTCAATTACCACTATGGAAAACTCAATCATTTATACTGATTCTCACGTAGAAATTCATTTTGAAGGAGAAAAAAAATATTTACGTTGCCATTGGCGTGGAACTGTCTTGACAGAAGAAGCCCTTTCAGCTTACAAAACAGGGTTGAAATTTATGCGAAAAAATGATGTTTTGATGTGGGTAGATGATTTTACCAAAATAAACCTTCCCCCAGAAGAAACATTAATGTACATTGAACATATGTGGTATCCTGATGCAGAAGAATATGGAATGGAAAAACACGCATTTTTGGTAAAAAATATGGGTTTTGAGACAAGTGTTTTTGAAGATGCCGTTGTGATGGCAAACCGAAAAACAAAAATTAAAGTAAAATTTTTTACAGAAATTGAAGAAATAGAAAAATGGTTGAATACGATACAGATAGATGAAGGAGAATAGATTAAAAAATTCCAAACAAAAAAAGGATTTATAAAGTTAAAGCCTCGTAACTTGTTTGATTTTTGATAGCAAAAGATTAAACAAAAAAACAGCAGCCAAAACTATATTACAGAATCTATTTTTATAAGAATCTTCAACTCTCAAAAAATTATTTATTTTGAATACTGTACTTATGAGCGACAAAGAAAAATCAGAAAACAATGCTGAAAACAAGCAAAAAAATACTTTTTTTGATGAAAAACAAAAGGAAAAGTTTGAAAAGTTTGTCAATCCAATTGACGCTGATAAAATAGCCATTAATCCTGGACTTCTACCTTATGCTCACACAGTTGGAGGTGCTATCATCATTCCAACCGAAAAAGGCATAATGAAAAGTAAGGCTCTAGCTGCTATGGAACAACAAACAGAAATGCAGCTTGACCAAATCAAAGAACAAATCAACCTTTTAGCAAAACAAGCAAAGGAAATTCAGTCAAGAACACATATTTCATTAGAGATTTATAATGCTGACATGGGTTTTGAGCCTCTT
>DAIUBX010000404.1:3245-3704 GCA_036846465.1 Bernardetia sp. | reverse complement strand
GTTACATTGTATTATAAAAAGTATTTTAAAAATTTTTATATAAAAAAATAAATTTTATAAAAAAGAATATAGAAAAAATAAAAATTACTTTGCTGTTTCTAAAACCAATTTCCATTTATCAGATTCTGCAAACTCTTTGATAATTTGATTTCTTTCTTTTAAGAAATTTGTCATATATCTCTTCAAAAAAATAGTGTCAGCTAGTTTCCCAAAGATTCCAAAAGGCGATTTGTATTCAAAAATATCTATCATTTCAATTCTCATTTCGGTATTATTTCCTGTTTTTTTGAAAATATGTTGATGTTTGAACGATTTAAAAATGCCTTTTACCATTTCATCTGTAAAAGAATAAGGTCTGTCAAAGGTTGTTATTTTTGAAGTCAGTTTTTGATAAATCCCAAAATGTTTGGCTCTCCAAGTTACCGATTCATTTAAGCCAACAAGTCCAGTTGTTATACC
>DAIUBX010000404.1:230-3235 GCA_036846465.1 Bernardetia sp. | reverse complement strand
CCCATTCATTCAATTCTATTAACCCACTTGTTTTTCCTGCAATAGCTTCTTCATCTGTATTTGGTGTAGAAATTTTGTGTAAATCTATACTTCTTGATAAATCAAAAACAATTTCAATACTGCTTTCAATGAATGTAGTTAGTTTTATTGTAGGCATTTATTCTTTGTGTAATAATTCACAATTCACAATTCACAATTCACAATTATTTTCTATTACTCCCTTCATAAATCTCAAAACGCATAAAACGACATTCTAATGAGCCATTAAATACCTTTAGTTTGGGTTTTGATGCAAGTCCGATACTTTTTGCAGCTTCCATATTCGAAGTAATAATCCATGCTGTATAACCTGCCCAGTTTTGTTTTAGCGTATCTCCAATTTCAGCATAAAAAGCATTTATATCTTCGTCTTTGTCCATTCTTTCACCATAAGGAGGGTTTATTATAATTATGCCTTTATCTGTTTTTCTTCGCTTGAACCAAGATTTTTCTTGTTCTTCATTGTTTTTTTGTTCATTTTCTTCTTTTAATTTTGCTTCTTCCATACTTTTTTCTGGAGGCATCAAATCTTGGAAAGCAATATCTTTTAGGGTAATGAATTTTTTTAGGTTTGCTTCTGCTATGTTTGCAGCTGCTTTTCTTGCTACATTTTTTGAGATTTCTCCTGCCAAAATATAAGGCATAGACGAAGTGTCTATTTTTTCCATCTCTTCATCAAAAACTTCTTCCCACAAATCAGCATCAAAATTAGACCATTTCTCAAAACCAAAAAGGGGACGAAAAGAACCTGCTGGAATATTAGCTGCCATCAGTGCAGCTTCGATAGAAAGCGTTGCCGAACCACACATAGGGTCTATAAAATCACTTTTTTTATCCCATTTTGAAAGCAAAATAAGTCCTGCTGCCAAAACTTCATTCATCGGTGCAAGATTGGTTTTGTCTCTATAACCACGTTTGTAAAGTGGGGCGCCAGAGCTATTGAGCATTACCATACAAACATTATTTTTGACATATAATTGAATTCTCAAATCTGGATCTATAATATCAACTGATGGACGTTTGTCGTATTTTTCTCTAAATTTATCTACAATGGCATCTTTCGTTTTTTGTTCGATATAGCGAGAATGCGTAAATATATTTGTACTCAAAGTACAGTTTATGGCTAAAGTTTCTTCGACAGAAAGATATTTTTCCCAGTCTATATTTTTAATTTTATCATATAAATCGTGTTCGTCTTTTACCTCAAATTCTGCAATCGGAACAAGCACACGAAGAGCCGTTCGGAGGCACAAATTAGCTTTATACATCATCTTCAAATCTCCCTCAAAACTTACGGCACGGTTATTTAGTTGGACATTTTTTGCACCTAAATCTTTTATTTCTTGAAATAAAATTTCATCTAATCCAAACATTGTTTGGGCAGTCATTTGGAAAGTTTCGTTGAGCATTTTTGAAGGGAAATTGGGAATTGGAGATTAGATATTGGGAATAAAAACAAAAAAAATACTTTTTTGCTGTTGTTTGTATTCCACGAGTGATATAATTAAATACAATTCAAAGATAAAGTCTTTTTTTGAAGGCAGCTAAAAAAAGAATTAAAAAGCTTGATTTAATAGTGTGTTTTTATGAATTTTAAAAATAGACCCACAAGTAAAAACTTTTAACACCGTTTTAAGTTACTTTTACCAAATTAAATTCAGAATTTCAAAAATAGAAAAGATATGATTATCAAGAGTTTGTTCGAAATTGCCTTTTATGGTTCTTTGTTGGCAGTTAGAAAAGTAGGTTCTACAATAGGAGAAAATTTGCCTTTTTCTGAAAAGAAAAAACAAAAAGCAGAAACTGCGAATTTAAAGATTGTAAAAACAATTTTAAAAAATGAAGAATCTGAAAATAATAAAGTAACAAGAAAAGAAAAAGGCTTAAAACAAGAATCAAAAATCAAAATAGAAGAGCCTAAAAAAGCAATTGCAAAACATGAGGCTAGGGTTATGAATTATGAATTAAAGACAAAAAAAGAACTCTACGAAATAGCGCAAGAAATAGATCTTGAAGGACGCTCAACAATGAATAAAAAGCAACTATTAAAAGCATTACAAGAACGTGCTAAAAGCTAAAAAGGTATAACAGATTCCTAGTCTGTTGCACAAAAATTAATAACTCAAAATATCGTGCATCCTGATAATACCTAGACAATTATTTTCTTCATCAACAACAGGAGCAACATAAATCTGACGCTTTTTATTTTCCATCACACTCAACACCTCAGAAAGGCGCATTGTAGGAGTTAAGGAAATAGGATTTTTTGTCATTATTTCCTCTGCTTTTGCGCTCAGTGTATCCGAATGAGTAAGGAAACGCCTTACATCTCCGTCTGTAATTATTCCTTCTAATTTAGTAGCACCTTCTTCACTTTTACAAACACAAACAGCACCTAGATTATATTTTGTCATCACAATAACCACTTCTTTAAGGGAGTTTTGAGCCGAAACAATCGGTAAATTTTCTTTGCTGTGCATCACATCGGCAGCCGTAAGTAAAAGATTGCGACCAAGCTGACCAGCAGGATGAAAAACAGCAAAATCAGTTTCTTTAAAATTTCTAGCTTTTATAAGCGCAGCAGCCAAGGCATCGCCAATAACAAGGGAAACCGTAGTGCTACTCATCGGTGCAAGATTCAACGGACACGCCTCACGCTCAACAGTTGCATCTAAAACTAAATCTAAATTTTGAGCTAGACGAGTTTCTATATTACTAAAAATTCCTATTGTTTTTGCGCCTACTTTACTGAGGGTTGGAAGCATTTTGACAAGTTCAATCGTAGTTCCACTTTTGGAAAGCATAATGACAATATCGCCTTTTGCTACCATTCCTAAATCGCCATGAAGAGCTTCCGAAGCATTCAAAAAAACAGAGGGCGTTCCCGTACTTGCAAAAGTAGCCGAAATTTTGTGAGCAATAATACCCGATTTTCCTACGCCAGTTACTACTATTTTTCCATTTGA
>DAIUBX010000404.1:0-220 GCA_036846465.1 Bernardetia sp. | reverse complement strand
AAGATAAAATAAGTTCGACAGCTTTTTCAAAAGTAGTAGAAATTTGTTGTTTTGCTTTTTGAAGTGCGTTAATTTCTAAATCAAAAACTTCGTTGGCTGAATGTAGATAAGAATTTGTTTGGAAGTGCATCAGATTTTTAGGCTATTTTATTTTCGAACGATTTTTTAGGTTTTTGCTTTGGTCTGTTCCTCCGTTAGTCTTTTCTTGGGGCTCTGCCCC
>DAIUBX010000403.1:0-3707 GCA_036846465.1 Bernardetia sp. | reverse complement strand
TTAACTATTGTCAAAGTCTGATTACAGACTATTGACAAAGTTTAAACAGCTTCATAAAGTAAGAAGCGTCCTTCCTACTTACGAGTCCTAACTTTATTCTAGCACTTCTCCACTAAAACGAAGTACAACAGGTTCTTTTTCACCAGCCACCACAACAGTTACAGTCTTATTGAACGCTCCAATTTTGGCAGCATTAAAAGTTGCTTTTATGTTACTTGATTGTCCTGCTGGGATAGCTTCTTTCGAAAACTCTACGTTTGTACAGCCACAAGAACCTTGTGCAGATTGAATAAAAATAGGATTTGTACCTACATTAGCAAACTCATATGTTGCCGTTATAGATTTATTGTGTTCTATTTTTCCAAAATCAATACTAACTTGTTTCCAATTAATACTGTTATAAGCAGGAGAAAAAGCCAATAAAAAAGATACTATCACTAATGTAAAAAGAGAACCAAAAAATTGCTTGTTCATAATTTTGAAAATTTAAAGTATAAATAACGATTTGATAAAATAAGTCATCGTTGCAACAAGAACTTATACAAACATACGGCAAAAGCCTTTTGAGTTCTGTTAATGACTTTCAAAGGTTTGTTAAGCGCATGTTAATGCTATAATAAAGTTCATTTCAACAACTTTTAAGCTGTATTTTTGAAAACAAAAAATGTATTGAGTTGCTCAGACTTTGAGTTATCTTGAAATTTATCTATACAAATCGTAAAAATTATAGGACTTTCGCAAATAACTTTTTTGACAGAAGAATATTCTATGTCGGTCTGCCCTACGGGACTGACCTTATTTTTATACTTAGGTCAGCCCGATAGGGCAGTACCGAAGAAAACAAAATAATCTTTGATGAACGATTCATTTTGAGAAAGTCCTAAATTATTTACTTGTATTTACCTAGAAATTTATGGACAAACGAACAATTATATTCCTTTTACTCTTTGCCTTGCTTTCTATTTTTGGCATTATTTCTATTCAAATCTATTGGGTAAAACGTGCTTTTGATGTCAATAGAAAACAAAACGAACAAAAAATACAGGTTGCTTTACAGAATATAGCTGAAAAAATTGCTACATATAACAAAACTACCCTACCTTCTCAAAGTCCGATTAATCAACTTTCTAGTGATTATTATACCGTAAGTGTAAATTGTGAAATTGATGCTGCTATACTAGAATATTTTCTAAAAGATGAGTTTGCAAAGCGCAATATCAAGACAGATTTCGAATATGGAATTTATGATTGTGATAGCGAAAAAATGGTCTATGGAAATTATATTTCATCAAATCAAGACAACAAAAAATTACAAAAAATCAAAAAAGAGCTTCCAAAATGGGAAGGACAAAACTATTATTTTGGTATTCGTTTTCCATCTGTTTCTTCTCAACTTGTTTCAGAAATGGATATTTGGATATTTTTGTCTGTAATTTTACTATTAGTGGTTTTCTTTTTAGTCTTTGGAATGTTTTTTATCATCACACAAAGGCAGTTTTCACAAGCTCAAAAACAGTTTATCAATAATATTACACACGAACTAAAAACACCTATTTCTATTTTGGGAATTGCTTCCAAAGTACTTATCAATAATGATTCAGAAATTACAGACGAAAAAAATCAACAAAATCAAGCAAGGAAAAACCAGTATGCTATCATTATAAAAGAACAAACTGAAAGATTGAATTCTCAAGTAGAAAAACTCCTTGAACTACTAATGTTAGAGCGAAGTAATTATGTCCCTCTTTCTTTAGAAAAAATTAGTTTTCAAGAAAAAATTAAAGAAACAATACAGAGTTTTGAGTTAGAGGTTTTGGCACAACACGATTTTAAAGATCAAGACTTTACTATTTCATTTAATGAATTAGAAAAAAATATTTTTATACAAACTGATAAAGTTCATTTTCAAAATATGTTACACAATCTTTTAGAAAATGCCTTTAAATACAATCAAAAAACACCTTTCATAGAAATTTTGATAGATATTAAATCAAAAAAGAAACTCAGTCTTTCTATCAAAGACAACGGAATAGGAATAAAAAAGAAATTTCAAAAACGAATTTTTGATAATTTTTTTAGAATCCAAAATAATGACATTCATACTACAAAAGGCTTTGGACTTGGGCTTAGTTACATCAAACAAGTGATAAAAGCACACAAATGGAAAATAAAACTAGAGAGTGAAACAAGTAATTTGAACAGTGGAACAACCTTTTTTATAGAAATTCCTTATGAAATTACACCAACATAGAGCTTTTGGTATTGTGATATCTTTAAAATAATATCAAAACGCTCTTCCTTTCCATTTTACTTTTTTTGTTTTCAAAAAATAGACTCCTACCAAAGCATATAAAAAAGGTTCTGTCAAGCAAAAAAGCAAAATTGATAAGAAAATAGAAGTAAAAATTTTGAGTTTTAATTTTATAAAAAATGAAATTATTAAAAAATAATTCATTCCTAAAGTAATCAGAATAGCAAAAATCAAATAATTATTTCCATTTAAAAGTATAGCTATCAAAAAAATAATTCTGAATAAATAGATTAATAAAATTCCTTTTTTGAGAAAATTAGAAAACTGCCACGCACCACAAAACCAACGATGACGCTGTAAAATCCAATCTTTTAGTGTTTTTTCTGTTTCTGTAAAAGCTAAAGATTGAGAGTTGAAAAGTTGAAGGAAGAATTGATTTTTATTTAATTGTCTGACACTTTGAAGTGTCTGACAATGATTTTGAAAGGCTTTAAAGAGAGCTACATCTTCAGTTACTGAAAATTCTATTTTTTCATATCCTCCAATTTCTTGATAAATTGTTTTATCAAAAATGAGATTGTTTCCCATTGCTGTTTGTGGAAAACCTAATTTTGAGAAAATGGCTAAAATTCCTTGTCCAAAAATCCAATCCATAGTTTGAAAATGATTGAAAAATTGTTGTTGGTGTCGCTTCGCTAAAACACCAACAACGGCAAGAAAAAATGATTTTACATTAATTTTGGGAATTGTCGTTCCCATTACCATTTTTATTTCATCATTTTGATAATAGCTTTTTAGCAATTCTTTGAGCCAATTTTGATTTACAAGAATATCAGCATCAAGCAAAATGATTGTTTCGCCTTCCGAATGATTGATAAGTTGATGAATAACATTTACTTTGCCTTTCAGATTATTCTGAATTATTTTATCATTATTATTTTCAATTTTAAAATACTTATACTCTGAATTTTGATTTCTATTTATAAAATCATTTATAATTTCTGCACTTTTATCATCAGAATCATCATCTCCTAGTAGAACTTCTATTTCAAAATTCGTCTTGTTTTGCTCTTCTTTATAAAATTTATTTATAGCTTGTTTTAGATTTTCTAAACACGATAAAATTAGTTGCTCTTCATTTCGGACGGCTATTAGAATATTTATTTTTTTCATTTTCATTGTAGCCGACAGCTTCCAAGCTGTCGATAAAATAATATATTTCTGACAGTTTGTAAACTGTCAGCTACGTTTTAGCCAAAAATAAATTCAGCCGAATCAGTAAAGTTTTTTTCAAATTTTTCTTTATCAAAAGATTTTTCTTTTCCCTTTTCTAATCGTTCTATAAATGCTGCACGAGGAATCATATCAGCACCAAACCTAGCCAAATGTTCTGTAAAAACCTGACAATCAATCATTTCAAAACCATTAGCTAAAAGATTTTTTACCAAAACTACAA
>DAIUBX010000402.1:0-3709 GCA_036846465.1 Bernardetia sp. | reverse complement strand
CCGTGAGCCACAAAAATTTCTAAGACTCTTCGCCAATCGCCTCGTTTTTTGGCTCTTGTGTAAAGTTTTCCATCTGAATACGTTCCTGCACCTCCTTCTCCAAAACAATAATTTGAGTCTGGATTTACGATATGACGACGACTAATAGCTGCAATATCTGAAACTCGTTTTTTTACATCTTTTCCTCGCTCTATTAAAATTGGTTTTATTCCTAACTCTACCAAACGCAGCGCAGCAAACATTCCTGCTGGTCCTGCACCAACAATAATTGCCTGTGGTGCATTCTTCACATTTGGATATTCTCTTTGATAAGAAATAGCTGGAGTCGCTTTTTCATTAATAAAAACTTCTGCCCAAACATTGACCTTCAAATCTCGCTGACGAGCATCCAAAGAGCGACGAGTTTGACGAATGGTCACCTCTTCTGTATTTTGAGAAATATCTAATTCTTTGTATATAAATTCTTCGAAGGCTTCTTTTTCAAAGGCAATTTCTGGGGGGAGGGTAAAGGAAAGTTCTTTTTTCATTTCTAATGATTTGCTACTATTCTCAACGAGAAAATAAAATTTTATTCTGTTTGACAAAAATACGCAAACTAAAATAATTTATTTCAAAAGCTATTTAAGAAATTATTTTCTAGAAATTTTAATTTTCATGGAATTATTGTTTTTTTTCTAAAAAAAACAATAATAACTATTTGATAATCAACAAATTATGTTATTTTTGTGGTAGACCTAAAGTAGCTTTGAATAATTTAGTTAAAAACAGATAAACAATAAGATAAAGCCTTACTCTATTTTTTCTAAAAAACAAGTTGCTATATTGAGGATTTTTATGTAACTTATCAAGCTAGATTTATACTATTTATATGAACTTTGTCTTTCTCTATACAATAGAAGAATTAACTCTGTTTGTCTAATCAATAAAAAATCTCTCCTAAATAGACTATTTACTGATTAGATTTAATTTTATTTCTCATTTTTTGTTACATCTTTATTCAAGTTGAACTACTTAGTTCTTAAAAAGAACTAATTTATTTGCACGATAATTGTCCCTGTTTAATCGAAATAATTCCTAGTTTCATAGAAATTTAGGTTAATGGTTATAATTCACTCAATTATGATTTTGTATAAAGTTAAAATTCATCTGAGAAAATAATCAAAAGAAATACAAAAAATACTATCCACAATCCTAATATCTTTTATCTTATACTAATTATGTTAAAATTTATCGCTTCACTCTCATTTGTTCTTATTTTTGCTCTAGGAAGTCTTAATGCGTTTGCATTTGCTCAAACTATTCCTGCTGCTGTAAAACCTACTTTTGAACAAAAATTTGCAGGTGCTAAAGTTATTAGTTGCCACGAAATCAATGGAGAACACAATATTATTTTTCAGCAAGAAAATGAAGTCAAATCTGCTCGTTTTGATGCTAGTGGAAAATGGATTGACACAATAGTTTCTCTAAATCCAGGAACTGCACCAACCAAAATTACAGATTATCTTGTAGCAAAACATGCTGGTACAAGTGAGCATATCAGAAGAATAGAAAATACAGCAGGTACTACATATTTAGTTTTCATTAGTGAAACTAAAGCTATTCGTTTTGATAAAGACGGAAATATGACCAAAGAAGAAGATGTTAGTTCAATAGATGAATCTGCTTTGAGTACAATTAAATAAGTTATTTTCCTCTGACTTTGCCTATTAAGAAATATTCAAGACATCTTATTCTAAATAGAATAAGATGTTTTTTATGCTAAAAATTAAATTGCACCTAAAAATTGTATCGGTACTGCCCTATCGGGCTGATTTAGTAATAGGTCAATCTTGTAGAGCAGACCGAGAGAAAGAAAAAGACAAAATAGTAAGAGCAAAATAATTTTTGTTTTAGTATGGTATAATCACAAAAAAAGCTATACGATTTCTCATATAGCTTTTCAAATTTTATGTATCTAAACTTCTATCAATTTTTATCTAAAGGGATTACTTTTCCAGGTTGTTGCCTATCTACCACCCCTTCTTCTACAAGCATATGTTGTATCTGTTCAGCCTTCTGTTTACTCCAATAATTTCCATATAAAATTTTGAAGGTGAAATCAGGACCATAATGATCAACTTTTATGTAAGCTTCTCTGTAACCAGCCTCTATAAGTTCTTCACAAAACTCTTGCGCTCCTTCTTGTTCTGGAAAGTCTGTTAGATGAATTACCCAACGCCGTTTATCAATTCTATGTCCTCTGTGGTCGTACATAAAATCATTTTTTGGATCAAAGGGTTGATAAGGAGGATAAAATGTTGTAATTTCTAATACTTTATTATCCTTTTTGAAAGGCATAAACCAATCATATTGCAATACAGAAAATGCTTGTAAATCTTCATCCACAGGTTTTACATACAAATAATACGGATTCCCATCTTCTTCTTTTTCCATTCTTGCAAGTTCTCCATTTACTGTTGGTGTATAAACGGTAATAAGCACATTCGAACGACGATCGTCTTCTGGTGACTCTACAAAACTCTCTGGTATTTTTGGAAGTGCTGTAAGTACATCCATTTTCCCATCAAAATTAAAATCCCCAAATGACTCTATCCCTGGTAATATACTATTAAAAGCATAGGCAATTACTTTGTCTGGGTTTGTAATATCATACAGATTATAACACTTGAAACGGCAGCCTTTTGTCATACACTCTTCACTTAGTGTATAAAAACACAGATATTTTCTACCTAAAAAATCAAATTCATATACATCTAGAAAGATACTTAAATACTGAACCAATGAACGCTCAATACTACAATAAAATCGAAATTGTTGTCCATTTATATAAACTCCTGTTGGAGCAGGATTTATAATTGGGTGATATTGTGGTCCATTCAAGACATATAAAGAAATAGGAATACTTGAGCCTTGATAGTCTGTAAAACTGGTGTCCCTATTTTCTCTAGGAAGAGAAGGAGTGGGATGCATTGTAACGGTAACAGGTTCTTGACTAAGTTGTGCCATTTGATAATCTTGTGCCAAAACAGAGGATGCAAACACCCCCATCGAACCCATAAATAAAATAAGTACTATTATATTTTTCATAAACTGCGTTTTTTTCATTTTTTAAGTGTGCAGATTTTATAGTGTAATTAAGGATATTTCTTTTTTATTCTTTAATTCAAAACGCTAGAGTTGAGTAAAGGTTATAAAGTAGGTAGTAAGAATTAAATAGATTCAAAAATTGTAATTAAAACTCTGTCCTCATATTTATTATCCTTCCATTTATTCCTGCTTTTTTTAGGTCTGCTTCTAATTGCTGTATTTTTTCTTTATTTTGATAATTTCCTGCCAAGACCAAAAAATGTAAATCTCTATTATATTGGTCTATATAAACAAAGACATCTTCCAAACCACCTTGCATCAAATATTCACAATAATCTAAAGCACCTTCAATTTCATCAAACTCAGCAACCTGTAATGCCCACATATTTTGAGGAACTCGGTAACCTTTTGCATCGTACAAAAAGGGTTCTTTTGGATCAAATGAAACATAAGGGGCATAATAAGGTATAATAGGAGCAATTTTTCCAGATTGATCTTTCAACGGAATAAACCAGTCATTCTGTACAATTTCAAAACCTGAAAACTCTTCATCTGTTCCTTTAATGAACAAATAATAACTATTTCCATCATGTTTTACATCGGTAGCTTTTCCTTCTTTATC
>DAIUBX010000401.1:0-3714 GCA_036846465.1 Bernardetia sp. | reverse complement strand
ATTGAAAAGTGGTATATTTACTTTTTTAAAAAACAAGCTACTACAATGAAAAAACTATTTTTTTTACTTATTTGGATTGGGATAATTTACCCAATTCTAGGACAAAACGATTCAAAAATTGACTCCTTAGAAAAATTATTACCACAAGCAAAAACAGGAATAGAACGATTAGAAATCTTAGAAGAATTATTTCTGCTTCACCCCTCCACTCCAAAAAGAGAGCAATATTATCGACAAGCACAACAGAATTTTGAGGAACAAAAAGAAGACCTTGCAGAAGCTCATATTGATTTTATGAAAGTCAAATTAGCCTTTGATGAAAAAAAATATACGCCAGAATTAGCCGAACTAGCGAATAGAGTTTTGTTTATTTATCAAAAAGAAAAAGAAGAAGATAAGTATATCAGTAGGGCGTTAAGTTTGATTGCAGATATGTATAAATTAGATAATCAAATAAAACTCGCCGTAGAATACAATTTAAAAGCTATACAAACCATAGAAAAAAGTATAACTATTCCTCAAAAAGAAAAACAAGAAATGTTGGGTTTTTTGTATATCAAATTAGCTAACAAAACAAGCCTTCTGAAAGACTCTAAATCCATAGAATATTCTACAAAAGGTGTTCGAATGCTAGAAAATATTGTTTCTTCCGAACAGCTTGTAGGCATTTATGGTAATCATTCTATTGCACTTAGAAGAGCAAACCAATACGACTCGGCATTGGTGTATGCTCAAAAAATTTATTCTATCTTAAAAAATACGGACAACAATGATAAAAAAGCACAACTAGCTTATATGATTGCCACTATTTATATTGAAACAAACAAAACAGATTTGGTGATAAAGTATGCAGAAGAATCATTGACCTATTTTGAAGAAAACTCTAAAGATGAAATTCAGAAAAATTTATCTTTTTATCTTTTAGGAAAATTATATCAACAACAAAAAAAATATACAAAGGCTATTTATTATCTTGAAAATTCAATTCAGATAGCCAATAAATACAATTCATTAGAGATGCTTTATAATGCTCATATAAAGTTGTCTGAAGTCTATAAAGCTCAAAATAATACAGATAAAGCCTACGATTATCTATCAAAAGCCTTTATTTATGGTGATTCAGTAAATACAAAAAGAAGAGAAAAAGAAACAAAAGAACTCGTACAAAAATACGAAACCGAGAAAAAAGAACAACAAATAAAAGAGTTAGAACAACAAAAAATTATTTCTGACTTAGAAAATCAGAATAAAATTGCTTCTCTTCAAGCAAAAGTTTCTATTTTGGGTTTGATTTTACTTGTTCCTATTTCGCTGCTTGTTGGTGGTGGCTGGTATGTCAATCGTCGTCGCTTGACTTTAAAATTAGAAGCCGAACAAAAAGAAAGAGCCAAACAAATGAGTGAACTAAAGGCTATTCGTTCGCAAATGAACCCTCATTTTATTTTTAATGCCCTCAATTCTATTCAAGATTTTATTATGCTTTCTGAAAAGGAAAATGCACAGCGTTATTTAGGCAAATTTGCAACGCTGATGCGTGGATTTTTGGATTCATCTTCCAAAGAAAAAATTAGTTTAGATAAAGAATTGCCTTTGTTAGAATCCTATATCGAACTAGAAGGATTGCGTTTGGGGGAAGAGTTTAGTTATGAAATTAATTTTAGTAAAAATGAAAATACAAAAATAGATAAAGACGAATTAGAAGACATCGAAATTCCACCTCTTTTGATTCAACCTTATTTAGAAAATGCCTTCAAACACGGACTTTTACACAAAACAGGAGAGAAAAAACTAACTTTAGAATTTAATAAAATAGAAAAAAATAAAGCTCATTTCCTTCAATTAAAAATCACAGATAACGGAATAGGAAGGCAAAAATCGGCTGAACTAAATGCACGAAAAGTAAAAATGCACAACTCTACACATCAATCTTTTGCCACACAAGCAACAAGTGAGCGTTTAGAACTTATGAAAAATCAATCTATGGCAAATAAAAGCATTGAAGTTCAGATAAATGACTTAAAAGACAATCAAGAAAATGCAAAGGGAACAGAAATTGTAATCTTAATTCCAATTAATGAATAATTATTTTAGTTGTCTTTTTGCAGTATTTACTGGTAACTGATAACTGTTTACTGATAACTGATTATTATGAAAGCAATAATCATAGACGACGAATTACGAGCAAGAAGAATTTTGAGGACGCTTTTAGAAGAGCATTGTCCACAAATAAACATTGTAGGCGAGGCTGAAAATGTTCCTACGGCTGTCCAACTTATCCACAGAGAAAATCCAGATATTGTTTTTTCGGACATCGAAATGCCTGAATATTCGGGTTTCGAACTCTTGAAATTCATTACCAATATTGATTTTGCTCTTGTTTTTGTTACTGCCTATCAAGAATATGCCATTCGTGCTTTTGAAGTTTCGGCAGTTGATTATTTATTGAAACCTTTAGAAGTAGAACTGTTGAAAAAAGCTGTTGAAAAGGTTGAAAAACAGTTTGCTTTGAAAGGGAATATAGTAAATAATCAAAAAATGGAAGCCTTGAGAGAAAATCTGAAAGGCGAATACATTACTCGTTTTGCCTTGCCGATGGCAGACGGACTTATGTTTGTTGATGCCGATGATATTATGTATTTGATTGCAGAGGGTTCTTATACGCAGGTTATTTTTTCGGATAAGAAACGTGTTTTAGTTACCAAAAAAATTAAATATTTTGAAGAAAATTTGGTTCACCCTTGTTTTTTTCGTTCTCATCGTTCGTATATTGTCAATCTAAACAAAATTAGTCAGTATATCCGAACAGGAAATTATATCGTCATGGACGACGGTTTTAAGGTCAGTCTAGCAAGAGAACGAAAAGACGAATTTTTGAATATTTATCAAGGGTAGAATAAAGTTAGATTTTAGATTTTAGAAGTTAGAATTGAAATTCAGTTTAGCTAATTTTCATTTCTCTTTATTCTCTTTTTACTCTGTGGTGCAAAATGTATTTGTATTTAATAAAATAATCGTCTTAAAATCAAAATGCCAAAAACTTTTTTAGAAAACACTACGCTCATTCAATACAATGAAAAAGAATATCAAACAAGTACTTATGAGAACATAGAAAATATTATTATTCATCAAAAAGATGGCTTTGTACGATGGATAAATACCTATGGAATACACTATATAGACGAATTAAAAGAGGTTATTATCCAAAATAAATTAGACGATTTTTTGTTGAGATTAATCAAAGACGACGAACAGTCTAATAAAGTCATTGAGCTAGAGGATTTACTTTTTGTTTCTATTAGAGTCCTGAAAACAGAGGAAGATGTGCTGGATTCAGAACAAATGTTTTTTATTATTTCTTCTGATTTTGTGTGGAGTATTCAAGAAAAAAAAGGAGATTATTTTGGTTGGATTAGAGAAAGACTAAGACAAAATAAAGGAATTATTCGTAAGAAAAAAGCTGATTATTTGCTTTTTTTTCTACTTGAATCCATTATTGATAATTATTCGACAACACATCAGGCTTATTCCAAAATATACGCTGAATTATTAGATACAACCAAAATAAAACCAACACCAGAGTTTACAACCTTGATTGAAAGAGAACGTCGTAACTTGCTTACTTTCAAAAAAGCTGCAAATACGCTTCGTTCTACGCTTGTTCGCCTAGAAACTGTCAAATACAGAAACTTTAAAAATAGCTATTTTTCAGAACTC
>DAIUBX010000400.1:2381-3718 GCA_036846465.1 Bernardetia sp. | reverse complement strand
AGATAACAAGACGTTGATAAGGGTAAAATAAATGATAGCTTGACGGCTATGGTGTAAACACAAACAATAGCTTTACAATTTATATTTACCCTATTTTTATCATAGAAATAGGGTATTTTTTTGTCTATGAACTAAAAACAATTATGCTAAAATTTCTTTTCAAAGTAACTTTTCAATCAGCTACTTTATTTTTTGCTGTTTCTTTTCTAACGGTTTTGTATAGTATTTTACCTGATTGGTTTAATCTTCCAAGAAAAAAAGATTACTTTATAAGTATTGGATTTCCATTTGAATACTATTATCAGTTTTGGCTAGACAGAATATCTCCAAATCATGGTTGGCACTTTAATAATTTGGTTTATAATTGTGTCTTATTTTGGTTACTTACTTTTGTAATTTATTTCTTTAAAGATAGACCAACTCTCAAATCAGACAGTAATATAGAAGAAAATGATATTTTAGATAATTGATAAAAATTCTGAAGCGAAAAAATAACGCTACGAATTTTCATCATAGTGTCAAGTTTCACGAGTTTGTTAGATAAATCGCATAAATCAGACAGTGATTTTTTTCCAGAATAGCTATTTTTCCATGTATAGCACACAGATACAAATAAAGTGCATTTGTTGTGCCACCATATAAAGGAAAAAGAACTGAATTCTAAAGAAAAAACAGTTCTTTTTTGAAGGTAAAAATAATTAAATTATAATACCCATACCTTATAGATTTAAAAAGCTAAAACTTACTTTTTAAGTGTAAGTTCAGTTTCAGCAGGAAGTTTAGCTACATTTCTCATCATGTAGCCTTCATCTGTTTTGACAAGTTCAAAAGAAACTTTATCATTTTTTGCTACTTCGCTCAAGAAAGCAGTATTTGTCTTAAAAGCCATTTTCATAGCACCCATTACTTCAGGAATTTCTTCGTGGCTAACCATTACCATCGCATTTCCTTCTTCGTCTGCTGCTGGAATCTCAATGATCATTCCACGTACTTGATAAACTATTTCTTGTGGAGTTTCCTCAACAACAACTGTTTCTTCTACTGGAGTCTCTTCTAAAAGCTCCATTTCTTCAACAGGAGTTTCTTCAGTAGCTTCTGTTTTTTTAGTCTGACACGCAAACATAAATGTAGCTGCAAGAGCTAAAAGGGCAATCTTTTTCATAAAAATAAATCTTGTAATATGTTGAAATAGGTAAAAATTATATTTTCAAACTCTCATAACTTGATCCATCAAATTAGCTGAGCTTGAAAGTGCAATTTAATCAAAATATAATTGTTTTACCTTTTTCGATTTTAATTATTTCTTACTTTTCTGATTTCTCTTTGCCCCCTTGCTT
>DAIUBX010000400.1:0-2371 GCA_036846465.1 Bernardetia sp. | reverse complement strand
CTGAAGATATTCTTTTTTTATTATCTTTTTCTAAAAGCAAAATAAGCTCAGTTACCAAGTGAGCTGCATTAAAAGAAGCAACCTTCAAAAACTTTTTGTATAATTTAGCTGCATTTTCATCAGCAGTATCACTAATACTTCTAATGACTACAAACGGAACGCCTTGTTGATAACAAATTTGAGCTACTGCGCCTCCTTCCATCTCAACAGCTTTAGCTGAAAATTCTTTTTCCAAACGATTCTTAAATTGTGTAGAGGCTACAAAAACATCTCCTGTTACGATTGTACCTGTATTTATGGTTGGTTTGCGCTTGGCATCATAAGTTCTTATAAATTTTATTCTTGCTTTTTTTCCTGCCTCTTGTGTTTTGGCAATGAGTAAGGAATCACACGGAAAAAACAGTGGATTTGAAGTTTCGTCGTAATCAAAGGTCTGCCAAACAGTTATGCCTTCTGTCGTTAATTGTCCAAAATCATGTTGGGCTGCTCTATCTCCTACTACAATATCGCCTGGTAAAAGTAAAGAATCAATACCTCCAGCAATTCCTGTAAAAATTACTTCTGATGGGTCAAAATGTTCTAATAAAAGAGCTGCCGTCATAGCAGAATTTACTTTACCAATTCCTGATTTTACTACTACAACATCACGAGTACGCATTTTACCTACCGTAAAAGTAATCCCCATAATAACTGTATCTCGTTTTGGATGGACTTTAAGCTTAAATAAATCCACTTCTACTTGCATTGCTCCAATAACAGCTGTAACAGGTTTACGATTTGGGTTTTTAAGTTCTTGTTTCTGACGAGCAGAGAGTTGAGTTTTATTTCCCTCTTCTATCTTTCCTTCAATATCAGAAGCCGTTTGAGCAACAGAAACAAAGGAAATTACACTAAAAAAACTACAGAGAATTATAAAAGCTATCTTAGATACAAACTTATTCATACAATCAATTAGGGTCAAATTTATAAAAAACAAAAGATGCTACAAATTAAGCAACTTTTTTTGAAAAGATACTTATAAAATATAATTACAAACAAAAACCTAGCAAATCTAAAAATTTAAACAGCCAGTTTGTAAAGTACTAGACATGAATACAAAAATCATCGATGAAGACTCCAAAAATAACGTTATATTGATTCTATATAAATTTGAAAATTTTGATATAAATGGAGTAAGGATAGGATTAGAAAACCTATATTTGATAAAGATTATTTACATTCTAAATTCAACTAGAATAATGAAAATTGATGTCAATATAGTGTTTCTGTTACTTGCTCTTTTAGCCGAAATTATAGGAACGATTGGAGGGTTTGGCTCTTCTGTATTTTTTGTTCCCATTGGAAATTTTTATTTTAATTTCCATTCTGTACTTGGTCTGACGGCTGTTTTTCATCTTTCTAGCAATATCAGTAAGATTTTTTTGTTTAGAAAAGGACTAGACAAATTCTTGATTTTGTATATTGGTGTGCCTTCGGTTCTTTTTGTGATTATAGGTGGTATTCTTTCCAAATATATCAGTACGGTTTATTTAGAAATTGTATTAGGTGTTTTTTTGGTAGCATTGAGTGCACTTTTTCTTATCAAAAAAAAAATGGTCATTGCACCAAATAAACAAAACTCTCTCATTGGTGGCGTTCTTTCAGGTTTTTCGGCTGGTCTTTTGGGAACAGGTGGCGCAATTAGAGGACTGACAATGGCTGCTTTCAATTTAGAAAAAAGTATTTTTATTGCTACCTCTGCCTTTATTGATTTTATGATAGATTTTGCAAGAACAATTGTTTATTATCAAAATGGATATATTGATCCAAAACATCTCATTTATATTCCTTTTCTTTTTGTAATCGGACTTGTAGGAACATTTATAGGAAAGAAAATTCTTGAAAAAATTCCTCAAGAGCAATTCAAAACTATTTCTTTAGCTCTAATTCTACTCATCGGAATTATTACGATTGTAAAGGTTCTTTTTTGGAATTGATTTTAAGATATTACTCTACTCCTATTTTTTTGGTTCTCTGACAATTTTTGTGGTAAGGTAAAAAATCGTCGATGAGGACACCGACAATGGCGAGGTATTTCTTACAAATGCTCCTTTTTTTGCCCTTGTCGGTGTCACACCGACAGTTTCTACAAAATTTAAAAAAATAGTAAGAGTAGCCTAGCATTAAAAGTACTCACAAAAAAGTCCACTAGAAAAATTAATTTCTAATGGACTTTTGTATAAATAAATTTCTTTTGCATTTAAGCAATTAAAATTACTATGCTTATTCTGCTGCACCTGCTGCACCCATTGCTGTACGAAGTGTACGAGGAATAGTTACAGTTGCAATAGAAACTAAAGGACTATTCATAATTTCATACGGACGTTCTCCG
>DAIUBX010000399.1:0-3720 GCA_036846465.1 Bernardetia sp. | reverse complement strand
AGGTTTTTGTGCCTATGGAAGTGGTTCGAAATCAAAGGTTTTTGAAGGAATTTTACAAAAAGGTGCAAAGACAATTATAGAGAAATTTGATGTTTTTTCTACATTGAAATTACGCCAAGCGATTGATATTGATTCTTATGAGAAACTGCATGATAAAATACAAATAATTTCATTAAGTAATCTAAAAGAAGGTTTTGTATTGTCTGAAATCAAACAAGAACCTGAAACGTTGGCAAAGGCTCGTTTTTATTCTTATCAAAGATAATTTTGACACTATTTCAAAAAAGTAAAGGCAAGATGAATATTTATGATTAATATTTATCTTGCCTTTACTTTGCTATTCAGACTAACAACCCGAACTATACATCACCTTTTCATTTGTCTTTGGTTTTTGTTTTCCTTGATACAAAATAGGTTCTAAAAATTTTGGAAGACTTGGTTTTTTGTCTGTTTCTAATAATTTTTGCCATTCTTCGTCGTTTAATCTAGTTTGTAAATCTTGCACAAATTCATGATAGCCAAACGTTCCTCCACGAGTAAGATATAAATAGCCTTCTATTTCTACAATCACAAAAATATCATTTACCTTTCCAACTCCGACGTGTAGAATTCCTTTCTGTTCAGTATCGATACCATTTGTATAAATATCAGCCACAACAGCAATTGATTTATCTGTTCCTGTTACATTTTCCCAGCTATCTAGATAAGAAAGTTGATTGTCAATAATTGAAAGTGTAAACATTTCGACAGCACCTCCAATATATTCTAATTCTACATATTCTTCTTGAGTTACTTTTTGCCCTGCTAATTGTTTTTCAGAAATTCTATTCAAAAACTCTATTTGTTCACGCATTTGCGTTGTTTTTTCTTCGAAAGAGTTGAATAAATTATGTTTTTGTAATAAATTCTTATTCAAATCAACAAGTTCCAAAAGGCGTTTCCAAAAAACAGCATTTGGTTCTACATAACCAAGTGTATAAGGATTTGGAGGACCTCCACCTCCACATTCGGCAGCCATCGGTTGTTCTGCATACAGAATCGCATCGTGTTTGAGTTCTGCCCAAGAAGCAAGACTTGTATTGAGTGTTTTCAAATCCCACGCATCACTTTTGAGGTGTGCAGGTGTGCGTTTGTCATAGTCAAAACTACCCAAAAGTGTATAAATCCATTTATTATAAACAGCCTCATCCCATTCGTTGTAATCTTTGAGTTTGGTTTGTAAACCTTCTAGTCGTGGCATATATTCTTTCCAATTATTCGCTTCATCATAGACTTCAACTAGATTTTTCTGTGCTGCTTTATTTCCAAAGGCTGCAAAAACATCTAAACCTTTCGGAAAAGGACGTTTTGAAGGTTCGCCTTCTTTAATTTCTACTAAGCGTTGCAAAATTTCATTATCAACTAAATAGCGTTGAGGCATTAAATTAATTTTGTCAGGACATGTTCTTTCTATTTCGGGTTTTATTTTATTTACTGTTTTTGCTAAAGTCGTTAATTTTGTTCGAAGTGCTTGTAAAGGAGCTTTTTGAGTGAGTGTTTGAGGAGATTGAATACCAATTTCACCCAAAAGGTTGACAATATTAAGAACTGAAAGATTATCAGGTTCGCCAATCAAAAAAGTGGTTGGTTCTAAAATTCCTTTGTAGAGTTGAATCAACGATTTTCCTTGTGCCGATTTTTCTGTATTCAAAAAATGAGCATTGAGAGCCATTCTACGCAAATGCTCATCTTTATCCAAACATTGAGGAACAGTTTGAATCCAAATCATAGCACGAAAATAATTTTCTAGTGTTTTTTTACGAGTATAATGTCCACGAGGTTTGAAGAGACTGTACGGAAACTCAACTGTTTTATAATCCAAAAATTCAGAATTGGCATCGTTTGCAGCCATAACATTCGAAATTTCTTGCTTAAAAAAGGCTTTGTGTGCAGCTATTACAGGTTTGTTTTTTTGATTTAATAAATGAATCGCTATTGCAAAATACGTAGAATTCCATTCAGCAGCTTTTTTGAGTTCAGGATTAGTTTCAGTTTGAGCTAATTTATAATTTGCTTGATACAATCCTTCACAAAGATTAGCCAACATTGGAGAGAAATTCTCTTCTTCCAGCGTTCTCAAAACGTACATAAAATACATGTGAAAAAGTTGTAAATACATATCACTTGTTACAAAATGAGGCGTTTGATGGTAATCATTTTCTTCATAAACATGAAAAAATTGAATATTGTCATTAGGAACAATCGCAAAACCATTTTGAGCAACTTTTCTCAAAAATCCCTCATCTATTCCTTCATATTGCCACAAATTGACAACATTATTAATATTCGGAACTTTTTTTCCATTTACTTCAATATAGTTTTCTTTCTTTTTGGCTTCTTCTAATACTTTTATTTTTTCGGCAAATACACTTTCTTCTGCATTCAATTCTATTGGTTTTATATCTCGCCCTTCATCTTCTGCTTCCCAACGGTTATACATAAGCGAATCATACCAACCTTGAGCCGTAAAAAATCCACGCAAATCAGCATTCATAAATAAATAACCTTGTCGTGCAACAAGCGCATTTCGCAGCAAACGAAGTTCTTCTAAAGATTTTGTAGTCAAATCTTGATTAAGGTCAATATTGTAATAGTCACCCTTCAATACATCTTTATTATAACTTAGAATAATTTCTGTAGCTTCATTTGCTTCTAAATTAGTCTCTGTAACAACGGCTGTAGTGCCTAAATTAGAATCTTCTTTAATGGGTTGGTTTGTATCACAAGAACAGACACAAATACTAAGTAAACCTAGTATAAAAAAAGGTAAAACTATATTTTTTTTCATTGGAGAGGTAATTTGGTAAAAATTGTTTTTTACTATTTTATTCCAAAAGTTAGATAAAATAATTTAAAAAATGAATAGTTGTCGGAAGTTTTATTTTCTTCAAAAAAATAATTTATTTTTGAAGAAATTTTTCAATCACATAGAATAACTTATAAACAACTGATTTTCAATTTTTTAAAGGAAAAATTAATTATCTATGAGGTAGTAAACATGTTTTTTTCAAAAAAACAACATATTAAATTTGGATTTTGAAAAAACTTTCTTACCTTTGCACTCGCAATAACAACAAAAGAAGGTTATTAATTATTTTGGACTCGTAGCTCAATTGAATAGAGCATCACGTTACGGCCGTGAAGGTTACAGGTTTGACTCCTGTCGGGTTCACAAATTTTATATTTGTTGTTGTTAGAAATAACAACAAATATAAAATTATATTAATTACAAATTATCTTTGGAACTAATCATTATTTTTGGTAGTTTTGTATTCAGTTACAGACTTAACAAAAAATCAGTGATTGCTTGTATTTTTTAGTTAAAATAAAATGGACTCGTAGCTCAATTGAATAGAGCATCACGTTACGGCCGTGAAGGTTACAGGTTTGACTCCTGTCGGGTTCACAATCCAATCTTAAAACCCTGTTTAGGCAATCTAAACAGGGTTTTTTGTTTTTCCAAATGTCCGATTTTGGTTACATCTGCCCAAAAAATGTCTAGTTTGGTTACACCTACTTTTTTCGTGGTTACACTTTGACTTTAATTTTGAAGACAAAAAACTACATTTTTGAGAAGACTATTTTTATAAAAAAACTTCCTTGAACTCTGTTCGTAGCGTCTCACTACCTATAAAGCTAAAAGCGTCACTCTCAATACTGTCAGTTTAAGAGTTTTAAGTA
>DAIUBX010000398.1:0-3727 GCA_036846465.1 Bernardetia sp. | reverse complement strand
TTAATTGGCTTTCGTTTATACAATCGCCACACTTGACGCAATGAAAAAGCAACTAAAAAGAAAATAAAAATGCTCCAAACAATTTCTGTAATCTGTGGTGGAAGATAGGGAAAGTTAGCTGTCAGTTCTTTGTAAACCACGACAGGACTTTTGATATCCGAATAATCTCTAAAAAAACAAGCAAACATTCCCGAATAAAAAAGACCTGTATCCAAATAATCATCAATTTTATCAAAATCTTGATTAATACCTTTATACGCCTTCAAAAAACCAGAATGCTGACGGATAATATGCCAACTCCCAAAGAATGCAGTAAAGACAATCAGTTCTTTCTCAAATCCCATTCCTGTCAGAATAAGTCCAGCGATAATAAAAGCAGCCAATCCCCACGTATGCATGTGTTTTCGCTCTTCAAACTCTTCTTTATCAGCGTGAGTTCGTGAAAAGGTTTGAAAAATATGAGGATGGTCAAAAATAGCTGTAAAAACAAAATAAGTCAAGATAATAGAATCGCCTTGAGGAGCTAAATCAAGCGTTTCGGCATACATAAAAATCCCTAAAAAAAAGAGCGTAAAGACACAACTTCCTATAAAAAAGAAACCGTCATAACGACGGCTTACAATCCAATTCATAGAAAAACGTTTATTTTTTATAGATGTTTCCATTATTTTTAGTCAGAATGTAACTGACAGTTTCCTAACTGTCAGAAAACAGATTTTAGTGTTTTTTTAATTTTTACTTGACAGTTAGGAACTGAAAGTCAGCGTAGCTAAACTGTCAGCTACTTATACAGGTTCTTGTTTTTCTTTTATATTTAATGCTAATTCTTGAACATAACGACGAAACTGGTCGCCTCTATCTTCATAATTTTTGAATAAATCAAAACTTGCACACGCAGGAGAAAGCAAAACTATATCTTCACTTTCTGCCAAACTAAAAGCCGTTTCAATAGCCTTTTTCATGCTGTCTGTTTCTCTGATTTCGCTTACCTTTCCTTTAAAAAAAGTAGTCAGTTTTTTATTATCCTTTCCTAAACAAACGATTGCACGAACATTCTTTTTGACAGATTCTTCGATAAGCTCATATTCATTTCCTTTGTCCACACCTCCCACAATCCAAATAAGAGGCTTATCAAAACTTTCAAGGGCATACGAAACAGCATCGACATTGGTAGCCTTTGAATCATTTATAAATGTAATTCCTTTTATAGTTTTGATTTTTTCTAGTCTGTGAGGCGCATTGACAAATGATTTCAATCCATTTTTAATTTGCTCGTCTGAAAGTCCGATAATCTGCGCTACCATTCCTGCTGCGACAGTATTTAGAAAATTATGCGCTCCTTTGAGTGGTAAATCCGAAATTGGAATATCCAACATTTGGGCAGGAGTAGCCGAAATTCTTAATTTATTTTGTAGCGATAAATATTCTTTTTGTTTTGAAACATTAATTGGAAGCATTCTTCCTGCAAGGCGATGAAAACGAATGTATTTGAGCGATTCTATATCTTCTTCATTGTAAATAAAAAAGTCTTTATTACTCTGATTTTCATTGATTTTGAATTTTGCATGTACATAATTTTCCATCTGATAATCGTATCTATCCAAATGGTCAGGCGTAATATTCAAAAGAACAGCAACGTGAGGACGAAACTCATCAATGTCATCTAATTGAAAACTACTTACTTCAATAACATAATAATCATAATCATCTTCAATGGCTTCACGAGCAAAACTTTTTCCGATATTTCCAGCCAAACACACACTAAGTCCTGCACTTTTGAGTAAATGATATGTCAAAAGCGTCGTTGTAGTCTTTCCATTTGTTCCTGTAATGGCTATTAGTTGCCCAGAAACAAAACGAGATGCAAATTCAATTTCAGAGATGACATCAATATGTTCTAATCGGATAGCTTCCATAATGGGCGCAGTTTCGGGAATTCCGGGGCTTTTGATAATCAAATCGGCTCCCAAAACTATCGATTCGGTGTGCATTCCTTCCTCATAAAAAATCTTGTGATGCTCTAGCTCATAGCGATTTTCATCAGAGAGTTTGTTTTTTTCAGAGAGAAAAACATTATATCCTTTTTCGGCTGCTAGACGGGCTGCACCTACGCCACTTTCTCCACCACCAAGAATAACTATATTTTTTTGTTTCATAATCGTAAAAGCTAGAAGTAAAAGAGTAAAAGGATATTGAATAGAAATCACAAATTTGAGTTACAAATTCGAATATTCATAATTTTAATTTAAAATTTACATAAAAATTCCTTCCAAAGCAAAAATTCTTTCTATCCTTTACCCTACTCAAATTAAAAATAGTTACACCACTCGCTTTTCACCTCATCTCTACTTTTTCATTATACAAATGTATTACTAATCAATAAAAATGAGTAAATTTAGATTCACAACTACTAAATACTTGAAATATGGATGAAATTGAAGGATTAAAAAGTGTTCTTGATATTCTAATTGAAAAACAAACTTTTTTTCAAACTCAATTAGGTAAAGCAAATGATGCAGGAGAAAAATTTAAGCTAAAAAAAGATTTAGAAGAGATTAAAGAGCAAATTGAAATGTATCGTTCTAATTATCACGCTTCTAAATCTGTGATGTTGCTTTTGATTAGTACAGACCAAGAAAATATAGCAACGCATACTCCAAACGACCAAAAACATAGAAAAGAGATTTTAGATTTGTATGGAAAAGTTCCTTTTGATTGGATTGTCTATCAAGAAAATGATAAGAAACATTCTTTTACAGAATTGATTATTGATTTTCAGAGAAGATCTAAAATAAACTTAGATATATACGTTTTGGACACGCAAAATTATAAGTATCTTTCTTGTATAGAAGACTTGAAAAACAAGTTTATTACAGTTATTGATTGTTTGGCTTTAGATATTATTCCAGAACGAAAAGATATTTGTAGGCGAATAGATGCACGAAAAATAGGAGGTTGTTTGCTTCCAATTTGTGAAACGCTACACACTGATATAAAAAAGCAGATGCAAGATGCAAAAAACACTACTTTTAAAGTTCTTTGTGGAGAAACAACAAATAATTTTGAAGTATCTTTAGGACATATTGAGTTAGAACTTCCAATAAAAAACGATTTTTACAGACGATTAAGCAATATTGTTTTTGGCTTTAGTTTGATTACTGAAAAGGCTCATAATCAATATCAAAACGAGGCTGCAAATAAAATCAAAGACAATAAATTAGATTTAGGAATATGAATATCAAAACAATAGGAAAAAAAATAATTACTTTTTATTCGTACAAAGGTGGCGTAGGACGTACACAACTTTTGGCTAATTTGGCTGCATTTTTTTGTTTTTATCGCAATAAAAAAATATTAGTTTTAGATTGGGATTTGGAAGCACCGGGATTGCATTTTTATTTTGGAATAGACAAAAATGAAATACAAAAAGGAACAATAGACCTTTTTCAAAACTATGTAGATATTGTTAGAAGTTCTGAAAAGGGTTTGAATGAAAGCGAAATGCCTTATTTTGATGAATCTTATATTTTGCCGACTAAATACAAAACAGAAAAAGGAGGAAGAATAGATTTGATTTCGGCAGGAAAACAAGACGAAAATTTTACGAATAAAGTAAATGATTTTGCGTGGCAACATTTCCACAAAAACTTAGATGGTGCGCCTTACATAGAGGTTTTAAAAACCAAACTCAAAGAATTAAATTATGATTATGTATTTGTGGATAGCC
>DAIUBX010000397.1:0-3743 GCA_036846465.1 Bernardetia sp. | reverse complement strand
ACCGTAAAATCAAAAAAGGTCTTTCCAAAAAAGACCAAAAGTGGGCAATGGAAGACTGGTTAGAACGTGCTTTAGAAGCTGGTTATCAATCGATGGCAATTATACAAGAACGTGATTTTTTCAAACGCTTTCCTGCTGCCCAACTTTCTGCCATGACACGTCTGCACTTTCAAAATCTTGTAAAGATTGAATATTTTAGCACTGTAAAAGCTGCTGAAGAATGGATTAAAATTGCATAATTAAAATTGTGAATTGTGAGTGATGAATTACGAATGATGAAATGAAAATTAGCACAGAAATAATGCACTTCATCATTCACAATTCATCATTTATCATTCACAATTTCATCGTGTAATTGCTTATCATAAAGCTGTGTATAAAGTCCACCAAGTTTCAAAAGCTCTTCGTGTGTTCCTTGTTCAATGATTTTACCTTCATCTAAGAAAATAATATAATCAGCAAGTTTTGCAGAAGAAACACGGTGCGAAATAATAATTGATGTTCTGTCTTTCATTATTCGCTGCATATTTTGAAGAATTGCATTTTCTGTTTTTGTATCTACTGCTGAAAGACTATCATCTAAAATCAATATTTTTGGATTACGAATAATTGCTCTAGCAATACTGACACGCTGTTTTTGTCCTCCTGAAAGAGTAATTCCTCTTTCTCCTAACATAGTTTCAAATCCTTCTGGAAAACGTTCTATATTTTCTAAAAGGTCGGCATCTCTTGCAGCTTCTTTGATTTGACTTTCCTCAAAATCATTTTCATTAAATCCAAAAGCGATATTATTACGAATAGAATCAGAGAACAAAAATACTTCTTGTGGAACATAACCCACATTCGAACGCAAATAAGGAACTTCATATTCTTGGATAGGCGTATTGTCTATCAAAATTTTCCCTCTATTTATATCATACATTCTACAAATAAGATTTGCAATCGTACTTTTTCCTGAACCTGTTGTACCCAAAATAGCAAGGGTTTGCCCTTCACGAATCTCAAAAGTAATATTATCTAAGGCTTTAATTCCAGAATCTGGATAAACGAAAGTTACATTATCAAATTTGATTTCTCCTTTTATTGGCGTAGTTTTATTTTCGATCGATAAAATTTCACTTTTTGTATTCAAAAATTCATTAATTCGCTCTTGTGAGGCTGCTGCACGTTGTGTAAGACTCGTAACCCAACCCAAAGCAGCAACAGGCCAAGTCAAAAGATTTACATAAATTATAAATTCAGCAATATTTCCTGTCGTTATTGTTCCTCTCATTACCTCAATTCCTCCAATATAAACCGTCAAAATTGTACTTAATCCAATAAGCCCGACAATCAAAGGCATAAAAAGGGCATCTACACGCACCAAACTAAGCGATTTATTAAAATAATCTTGTGTTTCTCCTTCAAATTCTCTTGAAAAATCATCTTCTCTAATATAGGCCTTCATGACACGGATTCCAGAAAAGGCTTCTTGTACAAAAGTAGTCATTCCAGAAAGTCTCTGTTGTATCAAAATAGAACGTTGATTGATAAGATTGTTTACATAATAAATTCCAAAAGAAAGAAGTGGCAAAGGCAGCAGCGCAAAAAGCGTAAGACGTACATTAATGGTAAGCATATAAGCAATCACCAAAACAGCCGTACCAACCATATTAATAGTGTACATAATGGCTGGCCCTAGATACATTCTGACCTGTGAAACATCTTCTGAAATACGGTTCATTAAATCGCCTGTATTATTTTTTCTATAAAAAGCTAAAGGCAATTTTTGATAATGAACATAAATATCATTCTTCAAATCATATTCAATAAGCCTTGACATAACAATAATCGTTTGGCGTTGCAAAAACAAAAACACACCACGAATAAGAGCCATCAATAAAATAATTCCACCATAAAGCAAGACTACATTTCTGAACGTAATCATTACCTGTTCCTGTGAAGCCGTTCCTTCAAAAAGGTCGTGCATACGGATTGTATTGGTTATCAAATCAAAGGCATAACGTACAATTTGAGCAGGAATAATAGCAAAAACACATGATAAAAGCACGAAAAAAATACCACCCAAAAGATGCCATTTGTATCGATAAAAATATTTATTTAAAGCAAAAAGTTCTTTCATAATTGAGTAGATGATAGCTTCCAAGCTCTCGTTTTATAAAATATTATGCTGATAGTTTGGAAGCTATCAGCTACAGATTTGGTCTTAACGATAAAGATACATCAAAAGTTAGATTTGAATCTGACTTTTTTGGCTATAAAAAGACTTGTTTTGATTTTTTAAGAACTGTGAGTAAATTAGAAAAACTTATAAGCTATATTTGCTTAGAGACTTAGCTTTACAAAAAAAGACAAAACTATAACCACTAACAAAAATGAGTTTTCTAACAGCCGAATGGCGAAAATTAGCCATTGCAAATTACGAGATAGACCCTAATTTACTTCTTTCTTATCTTCCTTTTGGAACAGAGTTAGATTTGTGGGAAGGAAAATGTTATGTAAGTCTAATCGGTTTTATGTTTAAAGATGTAAAATTATTAGGATTGTCTATTCCTTTTCATACTGATTTTGAGGAAGTAAATTTGCGTTTTTATGTCAAACGATTAGACCCAATAACAAAAGAATGGAAAAGAGGAGTTGTCTTTATAAAAGAAATTGTTCCCAAACCAGCTATTACTTTTGTAGCAAATACGGTTTATGGAGAAAATTATCAGACCATGAAAATGAGCCATAAATGGATAGAAAATTCAGATAACAGAGAAATAGAATATACGTGGCAGAAAAACTCAAAATCAAACAAAACTAAAAAAATCAATTCAATCTATCTAAAAACAGCTAAAAATTTGAGTGAAATTGAAGAAGGAAGTAAGACCGAATTTATTACAGAACATTATTGGGGCTATGCAAAACAGAACGATAAAAAAACAAATGAATACGAAGTAACTCACCCAAAATGGCAAAAGTATGATATCTTAGACTGTGAAATAAAAGCTGATTTTGGTGGGATTTATGGACAAGAATTTTCTTTTTTAAATAATCAAAAACCAGCTTCTGTTATGTTAGCTGAAGGGTCAAAAATTACGGTTGAGCCAAAAAATAAAATTAAATAAATAAAAAATATGATTTTATAATGATTTTTGACAAAAAATGAGATATTTCTATGGTTTGTCTATACTTTGTCTATGTACTTTTTTTGGATAAAATGAAATTATAAAGCTAATTGCACACGTCTTAACTATCTTAGAAGACAAGATATAATCAAAACGCTCACTTTATTTGCAAATTTGTATGAAAATCATTAAACTTCCTGTGCTATTTCTTTTAGTATTACTATTTTCATTTTCCAGTTGTGGAGGCGAATATCCAGCTCCTGATAATAATGTAGTCGTCGAACCAAACGACCCCAACGATCCAAATCTAGCTGACAAAGATGCTTTTGATGCTTATGTAGTTTCTCAAATGTCTTCTCAAAGTATGCCTAGTCTAGCTACTCTTATTTTTAAAGGAGATGAGATTTTGTATGAAAAATATTATGGAAAAGCGAATTTAGAACAAGATTTAGCTCTCAATAAAGACCATTTATTCTTAGTTGCTTCAGTTTCCAAAACCGTTACAGGTGCCGCTCTTTTACGTTTGTATGATGAAGGCAGATTCGGATTAGATGATCCTATCAATGATTACCTTTCTTTTCCAGTAAATATTCCAAATCAGAGTACTCCGATTACTTTTCGTATGCTTTTGAC
>DAIUBX010000396.1:0-3748 GCA_036846465.1 Bernardetia sp. | reverse complement strand
TCTATCGTTCTTGAAAGGTTGGCAGGTAAATTAATACTTTTCAAAAGTACAGATTCTACTACAAAACCTCTATCTCCTAAACGTTCTGTCATCTTTTCAGCAATAGCAAGTTCTATCTGATGACGTTCTGAAGTATGCAAATCTTTTGCAAAAAATTGCGCCGTTACATCTGCCACCGAAGAACGCAAAACACTCATAATCACATCCTGACCATTTCTTACACCAACAGTTTCTACCACTTTTATGGCATATTTTTCTTGAATATGAAACAAAACAGATAAATCACAGCTAATCGTTAGCCCTTCTTTTGTAGGAAGAGAGGAAAGAGAAGCATACATATTAATGGTACGTGTCGGAACTTTGACAATCTTACTAAAAAAAGGATTGTGCAGATACATTCCCGGTTGCCTAACTCCTCCTTTTATTTTTCCTAAACGCTGTTTTACACCTACTTCCCCCGGTCGGACGATGCCACATGAAGAGAGAGAAAACGAAAAAATAATTAGCAATACTAATGATAAAATGAATTTTGAGTTGATTTTTGAATTAAATTTCATTGTAATAGAATTTTATGGGTAAAATGGAATTAGGGTTTTTATTATCAAGACCTCAACGAGAGCAGCACTCCATTGATGGTTGAAAAATTAAAAAAGACAATTAAGTTTATTTATTTTCTAATACGGTAAAAATGGAGAAAAGTATGCAAGATGAATAGTTTAATTTTTAAAAACCGACTTTTTACAAAATGCTTTTATTTAATTTATGACTAAATGAACAATTTTTAACTTAATAAAACTGACTTTTATAAAATTTATTAAACACCCTTTTTTAAATATATTCTCTTGCATTAGGACTTTAATCAAAAGAGTGATTAGACTTCTAAATTTTAGAACATGAGATATTTATTTTTTGTTTTATCAGTTATCCTAGATTTTTTACTTGTTTATTTCCCTGCTTTTTTTGAAAGTTATAGTAATTGGAATTTTTCATTTTTCTAAAAATACAGATAGCGTTTTAAAAGCTATTCTTTGGGGGATTTTTTATGGTTCATTATTTTTTATTTGCTTGTCGTTTAATTTTTCAAAATAAACTGAAAAAATTGCTATCTTAGTCTATCAAAATTATTCTCCATCAAAAAAACAACTGATTTTGCAATCTGAAAATAAACTACATCAAATAGAAGGTCAAATTCTTAATTCTGAACAAACAAAGCAAAAAATACGCAGATTAGCCTTTGAGATTTATGAAGAAAATTTTGAAGAAAAAATGCTTATTTTGGCAGGAATTGAAGGAATGGGAATGCTTCTGACAAAAGAACTTGCCAAAGAATTAGAGCAAATATCACCTTTAGAAATAATACAAATCTGTGTTCGTTTGGATAAACTTCAACCTACTCAAAGTGAAGTCGTTTTGGATTGTGACCCCTCTATTTTCGAAAATCAATCGATTGTTTTGATAGACGATGTTTTGAATACAGGCAGAACATTGGCGTATAGTCTTCGTCCGTTTTTGAAAGTAAGAATAAAAGAACTTCATACAGCCGTTTTGATAGATAGGGGACACCATTCTTTTCCAATCGCTGCTGATTTTGCAGGGCTTCGTTTATCAACTACATTGCAAGAACGAATTGAAGTTATTTTAGATAATGAAAAAAAATACGGTGTTTACTTGCATTAACCTAAAAAAATTCGGACTTTAAAGGATATTTCAAAATAAATCTAGTTTTGATTCTTAATTAGTTTGAAAATAACCTATAAAAGTAATATATTGTATCATTAATAGCACCACTACATTTTTAGTTTGTGTACATTTTTTATTTCAATTAAAGATTCTAATAACAGATTATAAAAACCTAACTCACTCTTACACTTCGATATATATTATGGACAAAATTTGGCTCAAATCATACCCAGAAGGCATTCCTGCAGAAATCAACCCTGATGAATATTCTTCCCTTTTAGATTTATTCGAAGAAAGTATTGCAAAATATGGCGACAAAATCGCTTATGAAAATATGGGTGCAACGCTTACTTTTAATGAATTAGACGAAAAAAGTGCAGCCTTTGCAGCATATTTACAAAGAAAAGGATTTCAGAAAGGCGACCGTTTTGTTATTCAATCTCCTAACTTGATTCAATACCCAATCGCTATTTTTGGTGTTTTACGTGCAGGACTAATTGTAGTAAATACAAATCCTCTCTACACGCCAAAAGAAATGGAACATCAATTTACAGACTCTGGGGCAAAAGGGATCTTGATTTTGGCAAACTTTGCCTCTAATCTTGAAAAAATAATCAAACATACAGCTATCGAACATGTATTTGTTACAGAAGTAGCCGATATGGTAGGTGGTCTGAAAGGTTGGGCTATGAACATGGCTGTCAAGTATTTGAAAAAAATGGTACCTCCTTATTCTCTCCCACAAGCTATTTCTTTTACAGATGCGCTTTATGAAGGAAAGAAATACAATTATAGCAAACCAAAATTTGACTCTGGAGATGTTGCATTTTTGCAATATACAGGAGGAACAACTGGTGTTTCGAAAGGTGCAATGCTTACTCACAGAAATATTTTAGCTAACATGCAACAACTTGTTGCTTGGGTAGATGTTAGTGAGATTAAAGAAGGAAAAGAAACAGGAATTACTGCACTTCCATTGTATCATATCTTTGCGCTTACCTTCAACTGTTTTGGTTTGATTCGTTATGGGGTAAAAAATGTCTTGATTACAAACCCTAGAGATATGGCTGGTTTTGTAGAAGAACTAAAGAAACACAAAATAGGAATTATTAGTGGTGTAAATACACTTTTTAATGGTCTTTTGAACGAGCCAGAATTTAAAAATGTAGATTTTTCTCATCTTAAAGTTACTTTAGGTGGTGGAATGGCAGTACAAGAAGCTGTAAATAATCGTTGGAAAGCCGTAACGGGATCTCCTATTGCAGAGGCGTATGGACTGACAGAAACTTCACCAGGACTTATCGTAAATCCTTTGGCTGGAAATGTACGTATTGGTTGGATTGGTCTTCCTCTTCCAAGTACAGAAGTACGTATTTTAGATGATGCAGGCAACGATGTAGAACTCGGACAACCAGGAGAGATTTGTGGAAAAGGTCCTCAAATTATGAAAGGATATTGGAATCGTCCAGATGAAACGGCTAACGTAATGATAGGCGATTATTTCAAAACTGGAGATATTGGAATAATGGATGAAGAAGGTTATTTCAAAATCGTTGATAGAAAGAAAGAAATGATTTTGGTTTCAGGATTCAATGTTTATCCAAACGAAATTGAAGGTGTAATTGCGCTGAATGATAAAGTTTTGGAAGTAGGCGTAATCGGCATTCCAGATGAAAAATCACATGAAGCAATTATGGCTTGTATTGTAAAGAAAGATGATAGCCTCACAAAAGAAGAAGTAAGAGAGTTTTGTAAACAACATTTAACAGGCTATAAAATTCCAAAACATGTCGTTTTCAAAGATGAATTGCCAAAATCTAACGTAGGTAAAATTCTTAGACGTGTCTTGAAAGAACAAGAAATGGGTACTGAAAAAGTATAGTTTCTAGATAAAAAATAATTTCATAACTAAAAAAGGTTTCAAAAACACATTGTTTTTTGAAACCTTTTTTTGATTATAATTTCTTTGAAACACGAAAATTAAGTACCGTGCAACATAAGGTTTTTTATAAAATATCTGTTAGTTCTCCATTAGCAACGTCGTACTGTGTAACATAACGTGAACTTG
>DAIUBX010000395.1:0-3759 GCA_036846465.1 Bernardetia sp. | reverse complement strand
AGTTTGCCACCATAAAACATTCTTTTCTTGAATATTTTAATTTTAATTCGGCTTTCGCTTCTAGTTTTGCAACTGCACTTTTATCTAAATTTGGTAAAATAGCACTTGCAATGTGTTTGTTATTTTTTGCTTTTCGTTTTACAATTACTTTTGGTTCTACAAGTTGTAAAAAACCTGTGTGTTTGTACCACAAATAACGCATTACATCGACAGGCGATTTGAAATAAATTTGAGCTTTTTCGGCTTGATTTAATTCTACCAAATTAGAAATAAGAATCATTAAAGTTTCCTTCATTTTTATTTGAACAGAAGGCAATTCTTCCTCTTTATAGGCTTCAATCGTTTTTTTCAAGCTGTCGATTTGCGTTGCATCAAGAGCTGTTTGAGAAGTCAATAAATCTTCAAAATAATCTTTTGCTTCTTTATCTGTCCACAAAGAAAGAATTTTTAATTTACTTCCTTGTCCAAAATTTTGGTCTTCTAATTTTCCAAATTCAAAAGGAGTTCCACAAAAAGGACACCCATTATAACGTTCCAAAGGAAACGTATTTGCAGGAATAATATGTCCACAAGCCAACGTAGTTCCTCTATTTTTGCCATTTTTATTGTCTTGGTCAGCAAATAAATTCACAAACCAAGTAATAATGTGGTCTGTGATATCTTCGCCTGTTGGCACGTCCCAACCTTTTACTAAAGGAGTCCAATTTTTATTCACTCCCATAATTGTTTTGAATTTATCAGCAATCATAAGCTGATAATTGGTAGGCAAATTATTGAGTGCTGTTAAAAGTTTTTCATCAACTCCGTAACCCATTTTAGCCAAATTTGCGACTAAAATAGAAGTAGTTTGTCTTAATTTTTTATCATTATTTTCATCAATTTCTTTATTCAATTCTGCAAAGTCAGTCATTACATAAATCGCTTCGTTACGCACAGCAACAGAAGAAATGTTTGAAAATTTTGTAGTTGTTGGAAGTGTGTTTTCCATAAGTTGTAATTATTTAAAGTTTAAAAATAGGTAATCATAGAACTAATATCATTAAAAGTGATTTGCTTATGCAGCAGAAGAAGTAAGTTCTATTTGACCTGAAATTTATTTTTAATGTATTTGTCGAAAGCTAAAGCATTCGGTACATTTGTACTCACGCTAAAGCGTAAGCTACATTTGCCAAGTGGGTAGGATTCGAACCTACGACCCCTAGAACCCAATTAGAAGTAAATCTATATTGACCGTGTGAGGTAATCCATACATTAAATGCTAGTACTCTACCAATTGAGCTACCACTTGGATATTGTTTTTGAATTGTCGTTTTGTATAAAAATTAGGTAATCTGACTAACTGTTTTTTTCCTAAAAATAAGAAGTAAGCTAGTATTGACCTGAATGTTTTTACAAAATAAAAAAAGGTAATCTTACGACTGGTTTCATGGTAAAGAATTTAGAAGTAAGTCGTATTTGACCTTTATTTTTAAAAATACAGATAATTTTTAGTCAATAAGGACTCGAACCTAAAGTTTCCTTTCGGAAACCTCAACCAATAGAGAAGTATGACTAAATTGACCTTGTATTTTTTGCTTTTGTTTGTAATAACTTTTTATTACAAAACTAGCAGGGCAGGTAGGATTCGAACCTACAACACAAGTATAGGAGTAAATTTCACTTGACCGAATTAGTAAATCGATAATCATAAAAATAATATATTGCTCTACCAACTGAGCTACTGCCCTTTTTAATTTACAGAAACACTACACTCAAAAAACAAAATTAGTTTCTTTTTGATACTAAAATTTAACCTAAAACTTCGTTCTCAAAACCAACTCAAAACTTCGTCCCACCATTGGATAAAAAGCCATAGATTGATATTGATAATCAAAAATATTCTGACAACTCAATTCTAAAACAAAGCCTATTTTTTTATAATTAATATTTTTTCCTAGTGAGAAATTAGCCAAAAAATACGAAGGCAAATATTCTGTATTTGTCGTTGTGGTAAAACGTCTGCCGATAAATTGTTGTTCTATTCTCAAAAACTGACTTTTATAAACGGCATATAAAAAACTTTTTTGTTGATGAAAAGGCGTGTAAATCAGTTGTTTTCCCTTTGATTGGTCTAAATCTCTGATTTGTTCTAAGTTTTTAGAATTTGTGTAAGTATAAGAAATATTTGCTTCCAAACTAAAATCGTGAATCGTTTTTTTGAAAAATAAATTACTTTCAATGCCTTGCGACAAAACAGAACGCAAATTTTCAGGTCGCCAATAACCTGCAATAGCAGGACTCCACAAAATCCAATCTTTCATTTTTGTCCAAAAGTAAAGCGAAGACAAAGAAAGTTTTGTGATTTTTGTATTACCTTTTTTACTATCATCTATTTTATCAATGAAATGATATGCAGCCGAAAGTTCTCCATTCCAACCTTCTTCATTTCTCAAATTAGGATTACCAACAGGAAACCAATATTTATCATTCAACGTTGGCGCACGAAAATTACGAGCTGCATTTGCTTTGACTTCCAAATTGTTTTTAATAAAACTCACTCCTATTGAAGGCAAAAAGGCTTGAAATTCATTATCCAAAATGACCTGACGAGCTAAAAAATTAGTTTGAAAAAATAACGAAGGAGAGTATTCTACTGAAGCAAAAATACTTTGTTGGGCTTGTAAATGTGTATTTTGATAACCATCAGTATCAGCAAAATCTTGTCTTAATCGAATTCCTGTTTGTAGAAGAATTTTTTGAGAAGGTGCATATTTTAGTTCTGAAAGCAAATGATAGGATTGATTTTTCGTTTTGGAAACAATCGCAGAAGTTTCATTTTCATACTCCAAAAAATCATACAAATAACCAGCCTTTGTACTAATTTCAAGATTTCGTTTTTTATATTTCCATTGCAAAAGATTTCTGACAGAAAAATCATCTTGCGTTTCTTTATTTATGGGAACTGTTATCGGAGGTGGTAGTTCTCTAGTAGCATCTTGCGCCCAAAAATGAATAGAAAATTGATGATTTGAAAGTTTGCTTGTGTTTGTAGGTAAAAAATAAATTTCTTGAACAATTCCTTTTTGCTCCGTTGCTGCTCGTTTTCTAGTGAAAGTTTCCTTATTAAAATTGAATGGATAATTATTTTTTGCCGATTTATAAAAAAGACGACTTGTCGCTTTTATATTTAATCGTTTTGAGTTTGAAATAGAATACGAACTCGTCAAAAGCTGCTTAAACGTCTGAAAACTGCCTATGGATTGAATCCAATTTAATGAAAAATCATTTTTTGTATTATTTTCGTCCTTATCAATTAAATTTTTTGGATTATGATTTAATGAAATTCCACCTCCAAAACCACCTTCTCCATATCGCAAACTTGCAGCTCCATAATGAACATTCACTTCATCTAATAATCCAACTGGAAAAAGTGAAAAATCTACTTGTCCCAAAGTAGGAGAGTTTAAAGGAATTCCTTCCCAAAAAACCTGCGTATGCCCTGCACTTGTTCCACGAAAAGACGGAGAAGCAAGTCCAGAAATGCTATAAAACTTCAAAAAAATAGGTGTTCGATACGATAAAAGTCGCCCTAAATCGGAAGTCTGATAACTTGCCATTGCCAAAGAATCCAGTTTTTGGACTTCAAAACCTGCTGCTTTTTCTTCTAAAGAATTGGATTGAATTTCAACTTCTTTTAACTGAATGACAGAATCTTGTTCTGAATTGGTTTGAGAAAAAGAATATGAAAAAATAAAGAAGAAGAATAGAAAAAAGACAATT
>DAIUBX010000394.1:0-3762 GCA_036846465.1 Bernardetia sp. | reverse complement strand
GAGAGCGACGACATAAAAGGAAAAATTATTGGTAGAGAAGGACGAAATATCAGACCTTTAGAAGCTCCAACCGGTGTAGAAATTATTGTTGATGATACGCCAGAAGCCATTACTATTTCAGGTTTTGACCCAGTTCGTAGAGAAATTGCTCGTCTTTCTTTGCACCGTTTGGTAGCAGATGGAAGAGTTCACCCTGCAAGAATTGAGGACGTTGTCGCCAAAACAACTGAGCAATTAGAAGAACAAATCATAGAATTAGGAGAAAGAGCCGTCATCGAATTAGGCATTCACGGACTTCATTTAGAACTAATAAAATTGGTCGGAAAGATGCGTTTTCGTTCTTCGTATGGTCAAAATTTATTACAACATTCTAAAGAAGTTACTCGCCTTTGCGCTACTATGGCAACTGAAATGGGCTTAAATGTAAAACTTGCCAAACGTGCAGGACTTTTACACGATATTGGAAAAGTCTGTACCGAAGACCCAGACAAACCACACGCTATTTTGGGAATGGAACTCGCAGAACGTTATGGAGAACACCCAGAAGTTTGTAATGCCATCGGAGCGCATCACGACGAAATTGAAATGACTTCTATGCTTTCGCCTATTATCCAAGCCTGTGATGCTATTTCGGGTTCAAGACCGGGCGCAAGACGTGAAACAATGGAATCGTATATCAAGCGTTTGCAAGATTTGGAAACGTTGGCGACTTCGTATGAAGGTGTAAATAAATGTTATGCTATTCAAGCAGGGCGAGAATTGCGTGTCATTGTAGATGCTGAAAACGTGATGGACGATAAAGCTGATGAAATTGCCTTCAAAATTTCACAACAAATTCAGACTGAAATGCAATATCCAGGGCAGGTAAAAGTTACAGTTATTCGTGAGAAACGAGCAGTACATTATGCTAAATAAATTTAGAAGTTAGATTTTAGAAGTCAGAAGTAGAATTACAGTAGGTCAAAGGCTTGCCTTTGACTTGCCTTTGACGATTTAATAATGAAAAATGAATTTTAAATTTATAGATTTATTTGCTGGTATTGGTGGTTTTCATTTGGCAATGCACAGACTTGGAGGAGAATGTGTATTTGCTTCTGAAATAGATGAGTATGCACGTCTTACTTATCAAGAAAATTATCAAAAAATATCTCCTAAACTGTTTGAAAACGACCTTTTTAATAAAGATATTCGAACAGTTAGTCCAAAAGATTTACCTGATTTTGATGTTCTTTGTGCAGGTTTTCCGTGTCAGCCCTTTAGTCAAGCAGGATATAAACGAGGTTTTGCAGATAATCATAATTCAGAAAGAGGAAATTTATTTTTCAATATTGCCGAAATCTTGGAAGCCAAAAGACCAAAGGCATTTTTTTTAGAAAATGTTCGTGGTTTGGTTACGCATGATAAAGGCAAAACCTTTAAAATTATTCGAAATATTCTTGAAAATGAATTAGGATATTCATTTTATTATAAAGTCATTCAAGCATCAGATTATGGTTTGCCACAACTAAGACCGAGAGTTTTTATAGTTGGTTTTAGAGATGAGGGATTTATGAATGGTTTTAATTTTCCTCCTCCCATTCCCCTAAAATTTACTATGAGTGATGTTTGGCAAGGAGAATGTAGCCGAGAAATTGGTTTTACAATTCGTGTTGGTGGGCGTGGTTCGGATATTACAGACCGTAGAAATTGGGATAATTATTTGGTTGATGGGCAAACAAAACGATTATCCTATATAGAAGCTAGAAAAATGCAGGGTTTTCCAGATGATTTTAAGTTTCCTGTGAGCAAAACACAAGCTATAAAACAGTTGGGAAATAGTGTTGCTGTCGATGCTGTCGAAGCTGTTGCAAAAAATATTTTACATCATTTAGAAAAAATTGAAAGTAAACGAACCTTAGGAAATTGTAAAAAAATCAAAGGAGAAAATAGTAATCAGAAAGCTGATATTTTATTAGATATAGAAAATGACATTATTCAAAAAGAAAAAGAAGGATTTGGAATTAAATCCTATTTGGGAAGTAAACCAACTCTTTTAAATGCGTCTGGTAATACAAATTTTATTTTTAAAATAAAAGGATTAGAAAAATCTAATAAAACAATTATAGACAAAATAAATGAAATTGATACTAAAACAAAATTAAAAGATAGAATAAATAAAATTGAAGAGTTGGGAGGAACATTTGAATATGTAGGGGCAGAAAAAGAAACTATGGATTTTAACCTCAAAATGATTGATAGCCAAATGCCTCAACTGATAGGAGAAATTTTGCTTTGTTTTTATAAAGAACGAATTTCTTCAATGGAAAAAATCACAAAAAAAATTACAGGCAAAAACAAAGACGAAGAGTTTTTACTACAAAATAAAATCAAAAATCTTTTGATAAGCATTCTTTTAGGCTTTTTTGCAGGAACAAAATGGAATGGTTCATACCAATCTAATGGAACAATCGTAATGAAAAATAATGGCGATTATGTAGGTTTTCATATTATAGAAATGGAAAATTTAAAAAACTATTTATTTGAAAATATCAAATTAGATACACCTTCCACAACTAGACACCGTTTTGGACAACTTTATTCGGAAAAAAATGGAGAATTATTTTTCAAATTAAATTTACAGTTGCGTTTTAATTAGAAACCTAAAATAATAAAGTTATTTTTGTGTTAATTCTCATTGCATTTACTTCTAAATTCTGAAATCTAAAATCTAACTTTATTTATGCTTCTCGCTCCTTCTATTCTCGCTGCCGATTTTGCCAACCTTCAAAGAGAGGTTGAAATGCTTAATAAAAGTCAAGCTGACTGGATTCATATCGATATTATGGACGGTGTTTTTGTTCCTAATATTTCGTTTGGTATTCCTGTTTGTGAGGCGATTGCACAATATGCCAAAAAACATTTAGACGTTCATTTAATGATTGTCAATCCTGAAAAATACGTCGATAATTTTGCTCGTGCTGGTGCAAATACAATTTCTGTTCATATAGAAGCGTGTCAGCATTTGCATAGAAATTTACAACAAATCCGAAATTTGGGTTGTAAAGCAGGAATTGCAGTAAATCCTCATACTTCTATTTCTCAATTAGAAAATGTAATTGAAGAAACAGATTTAGTTTGTTTGATGTCTGTAAACCCCGGTTTTGGAGGACAAAAATTTATCGAACAAACTTATAAAAAAGTAAGTCAGTTAAAAGAATTAATCTTAAAAACAGGCTCAAAGGCTCTTATCGAAATTGATGGAGGAGTAAATGCACAAAACGCTAAAAAATTAGTTGATGCAGGTGCAGATGTTTTGGTAGCTGGTAATTTCGTATTTTCTTCACCTGACCCAATGGAAACCATTAGTAGAATAAAATCCCTAGTTTGAAATAAAGTAAGAGGTAAGAAGTCAGATTTTAGAAGTAATACAGAATGATAAATACATATATTTGTATGAAAAGTGTTTGCTTCTTCCTTGTCATAAATTTTATTGTTAGAAAATCTGTTTCAAATTCTAATAAAGACAATAATTTTGATTATTTTTAATTGAAAGTGAAATTTATATGCTCTTTTCTCAACTAATTTCAAAATTAGAATTGTAAACCTCGTTTTGGAAAACGTTTGGAGCATTTCTTTCGTTACTACTGAATCAAGTCAATTTTAAGATATAAAACTTCTTATCTTATCGTTGTTGGCGTTTTCATCACCTGCCGTTGTTGGTGTCCTCGCCATAGCCGTCAAGCTAAGAAAATTGTGCTGTATTTTTCCCATTATCAACGTCTA
>DAIUBX010000393.1:0-3784 GCA_036846465.1 Bernardetia sp. | reverse complement strand
AATGAATGACTAACCTATTTTGATTACTGCTTTTTAAGGCTTAAAAAAACGTTATTTTTTATCTTAAAATGCTAAGTCGTGGAGCTGGTGGGAGTCGAACCCACGTCCAAATACGGCGTTTGTCGTGCCTTCTACATGTTTAGTTATCCTATTGGTTTTCGTGAAAGAACTAGGCGATAACGTCCAAGGTTTTTCCTTATCAACTGAATTTTCGTCGCAGATGCCGTTGCACTCATCTTTGCTTAACTCTTACGGGGGTTGATGTCTGTGTGTTTACATGTAAACGCAGCGTAGTGTCGGAAGAGTAAAGACACTAGGCAAAGACAATGGTTACTTAACTCCTAGAGTTAGGCAGCCATGGCGTAATTAGATTCGCCGATTGTTGTTTGAGAAATCGATATAAGGCTAGTTTTCTCATTAGCCTACATGCTTATACACGCAAAGACTCGTTCTGTCGAAACCAGTCAGCCCCAGTATTTAGTTTACAAACTTAGTTTACAAATTAATTTTCCTTTCGAAAATCAATCGGGCTGCAAATATACAACTACAACCGAGAAGAACAAAGAATAGTTCAAAATAAAATAAATTTAGAAGTTAGATTTTAGAAGTCAGAAGGAAATACTGAATTAAGAAATTTATTACTTCCTCATTTCCATTCCCTATTCTCTCGTCCCTCATTCCCTTTCCCTCGCTCCTAATTCCCATCATTCTTATCTATCATACTTTTATAGAGCTTATCTTCAATATCTTTGAGTTCGTTTCTGACTTTTCCAATAACACTCAAAAGTTGTTTTCTTTCTTTTACTTTTTCGTCCCACTCTGGCATATCCAAAAAATCTTTGAGTTTGTCTTCGTTAAAAAACATAGCGCAAAGGTGCAAAAACGACATTTTATTCTGAATCTTTGGATATGAAATGGTTTCGTGAGTCGCATTTCTCAATAAATCATTTACTCGCATTCCCAAAAACTCAAATTCGTAATCTAATTTTTTGTCTATTTTTTTAGCCAATTTTTCACGTTTTTTCTCTAGTTTTTTTTCCTTGTTTTTTTTCATCGTAATTTTAGGGGTAAAGTGATGACAAAAAGTGATGACAAATTAATACCGAACAATTAGGCTTTCTTTAAACTCTATTATTGCTAAATAAGTTCGTTTTCGTATTATTTTCTTACCATCAAAAAATAAATAACTGCCTTTATGGACTATTTTTTATAAATTTGACTGCAAAAGTACTCAAAAATTAGTCATAAACTATGCTTTCTATCAATCAATCTCCTTCTAAGCTCAAATGGATTGTTATTCTTTTTGCTTCTCTTATCGGTTTGGCTTCGCTTTACTACACCAATGAATTGGTCGATAGTTTGGCAGAGCGTGAACAAGAACAGATTGATTTGGTAGCAAAAGCACAAGAATTAGTTGTGCAGGTAGAAGATAGTTTGATGCTTAACTTTCTAGTAACAAATATCTTGCAAGGAAATCAATCTATTCCTATGATTATTGCAGATGCAGAAGGTAATCCGAGCGAATCAAGAAATATAAACTTTACAAAAAATGCTACCGAAGAAAAAAAAGATGAGATTTTGAGGAAACATTTGGCTTCAATGAAAGCTGCACATCCACCTATTGAAGTAAAGATTTCGGAAGAGTGGAAATATTATATTTTTTATGAAAATTCTACTTTACTTACTCAACTAAAATACTTTCCGTATGCACAACTTTCACTCATTACAGCCTTTCTAATTTTTGCTTACTTTCTATTTAGCTCTTCTCGACGTGCCGAACAAAATAGAGTTTGGGTAGGTCTTGCCAAAGAAACAGCACACCAGCTTGGTACTCCACTCTCTGCCCTTATGGCGTGGGTAGAATATTTTAGAGCAGACCAAAGCGTAGAAGAAGATATTTTACAAGAAATAGAAAAAGATATCGCAAGGCTTGACAGAATTACGGCTCGTTTTTCAAGTATTGGTTCTATTCCAGATTTGACTTCTGAAAATGTATTGGAAGTGACAGAGGAAGTAATTGAATATCTTAAAAAAAGAATTTCTACCAAAGTAAAACTGACTATACGGGCTAATAAGGATGCTAAATTATATGCTCAAATAAATAAACCTCTTTTTGAATGGGTTGTTGAAAACATCTGTAAAAATGCTGTTGATGCCATGACAGAATCTGGAGGAAGAGGAAGTATTACATTATTTTTCTCTTCTAATAAAAACCAAAAACAGCTCATATTAGACATAACAGATACAGGAAAAGGTATTCCTCAAAGTCAAATCAAAACTGTTTTTAGACCTGGATTTACAACAAAAAAACGAGGTTGGGGACTAGGGCTTACACTAGCAAAAAGAATTGTAGAACAATATCACAACGGCAAAATAAACGTTCTGAAATCAGAAGTAGGCAAAGGAACTACTTTTAGAATTATTTTATCCACAAGTGAATAAAAAGACAATAGAAAAATTTGCAGATTGCTAATAAAATGTTAAATTACAGACGTTTATGAAAAATAAACACAAAAAATAAGTCAGCAATAAATTTGCTGACTTATTTCAATCAATCCTATCCTAAAAACTAAGCATCTTTTTAAGAAATTTTGAAGTAAAAAACTGATTTCTGAAAAGGTGCTTTTGTGATTTATATCTCAAAAGTCTTTTATTATCAATTTAGTTTCAATGTCTTTCTTAGAATTTCCTCAAAGTTTTTATAATTAAGAACAAAGGAATCAAATCCTATTTGGCTTTCTTTGTCTTAATCGTTACGCTAATATACGGTAAGAATTGATACAAGATTTGTTTCTTCGATATAAGTAGAAAAGAGGTCGGTTAAAAGCTAAATTCATTCGGTAAAAATAAAGTAAGAGGTCAGAGGTATGAAGTTAGAGGTTAAAAAGCAAATCATTATTTCTCATTCTACTTCATACTTCTGAATTTTTACTTCTAACTTTATTCTAACTTTGTAATTGTAAATCTACCATTTCTACTAATTTAGCAATCGTTTTTTGTATTCCTTCATTAATTTGACTAATACTAGCCTCCATCATATAACAAGGTGAGGAAACAATATTGTGTGCATCATCTGAAATTACTTCTGTTACAGTACAAAGAACAGGATTTGCACCTATTTTTTTCATTTCTCCATTAATATCAGCAATCTGATACGGTGATTTTTCAGTTGTCGTTCCGACAGTCAAAGTGGCTTCTATTCCTGTTCCTTCCAATGCCTTTGCGACAGTTGTGGGCGACATACAAACGGCAGCAATCGGTTTATGATGCTTTACCATTTCATTGACTAATCTCTTGACATCTTTATTTATCTCTCCATTTGCACCTTCAAATGCCCATTTTGTAAAGTTTTTAGCTACTCCAAAACCACCCGGCATAACTAATCCATCCATATCATTTGCGCTTACTTCTGCCAAATCTTTAATGTTTCCTCGTGCAATTCGGGCAGCTTCTACCAAAACATTTCTTTTTTCGTTCATTTCATCTCCAGTCAAATGATTGACGACATGATGTTGTTCGATGTTTGGTGCGATACAAAAATAAGATGCTCCAGCTTGTTCTAAGGCTAGTAAAACCAAAACTGACTCTTGAATTTCTGCACCATCATAAACACCCGAACCTGATAATAAAACTCCTATTTTCATAATTGAAATTTTTTTAGTTTGTAACTAATTTCTTGAAAAGATAATACTCCAAAAATAGACAAATCAAATTGGATTCTAAAATGTAAGATTTGATTTTACAGGGTTTTCTTATAAAAAAATATAGAGCTGTTTTTTGTACT
>DAIUBX010000392.1:0-3784 GCA_036846465.1 Bernardetia sp. | reverse complement strand
CTAAATTTCATTTCACTGTCGTTGTTTATTTTTGGAAAAAGAATTTTTTAGTTTTGAGTTAGAAAGAACAAGAAAAATTGCTCTCCGGATGGCGATTATTTTGGGAAAAGATGGAGGTGTAATTCCTCCTTACAAGAATATTGTTCGTTTTGGTTTGGGAGGAAAGCAGGGAAGTGGAAATCAAATGTTTAGTTGGCTGCATCTTCATGATTTGTATAGAATGATTTTATTTTTGCAAGAAAATGAAAATTTAGAAGGTGTTTTTAACTGTTCTTCGCCTAATCCTGTCAAGAATAAGGAATTGATGAAAATTTTTAGAGAAAAAATGAAAATGCCTTTTGGGATTCCTACGCCAAAATTTTTGTTAGAAATTGGTGCTTTTCTAATTCGAACAGAAACCGAATTACTTCTGAAAAGTCGTTGGGTAACTCCTCAAAGATTGCAAAATGAAGGTTTTGAGTTTGACTATCCAGATTTAGGAAAGGCGATTGAGGAAAGTTTGTAAATTACTATAATTTCCCAAAGGGAAAAATACTCAATTCTATAACTCCCTTAGCAATCGTCTGTAACCAAACGTTGATAATGGGAAATATTTACCATTATGAAAAAACTCAAAAAAATCTCCCTTTGGTTAGTCGGAATCTTGGCTGCTTTGTATCTTTTTCTTTGTGTTACGCTTTATTTTTTTCAAGAAAAATTGATTTTTTTTCCTACTAAATTAGACAAAAATTACGTTTTTAATTTTGATAAATCGTATAAAGAAATAACCATTCCCATAAATGATAATGTAAGTCTTCACGGTGTTTTATTTTATGCTAAAAACTTAGAAAGGGCAGTTTCTTCTAAAAAAAGGAAACTTGTTTTTTATCTTCATGGAAACGCAGGAACTGTTAATTCTTGGGGTGGAATAGCTGATGTTTACACGGATTTGGGATATGATTTATTTGTTTTAGATTATAGAGGATACGGAAAAAGCGAAGGCGAAATATACAGTCAAGAACAGTTTTTTGATGATGTGCAAACTGCTTACGATTTTGTTAGGAAAGAAAAAAAATACGACGAAAAAAATATAGTTGTTGTAGGCTATTCTGTCGGAACGGCTTCGGCTGCCATGCTTTCTAGTCAGAATAATCCAAAGGTTCTTATCCTACAAGCTCCTTATTTTAGTCTTACTGACATGACAACAAGAACGTATCCCTTTATTCCTACTTTTTTATTAAAATATGAATTTAATACGGCTGAATTTTTATCAAAAAACAAAGTTCCTACTTACATTTTTCATGGTACAGGTGACAGAGTAATTCCTTATGAATCTTCATTATTGATAAAAGAATATCTGAATGAAAATAATATTGAAAATAGTTTGAAGTACAAAGTAAAAGGTGTTGATTTTATCACTTTATCTAATCAAGGACACGCAGGAATACACAATAATGCTATTTTCTTGAAGAAATTGAAAGAGGTATTATAAACTCAAAACACCTTTCAGAAAAAAATTCTAAAAGGTGTTTTCAGTTTTAGAAAGAATACTTTTTAACGTATTCCCAAATTTTGGTGCATTTCCAAAATAAAGTAACGTACAACGGCACGAATAGCATCTTTTTGAGAATTAGGAGAAACATTGTGTTTTTTTACAAAATCATCTGAATAGGATTTATCTCTATTGGTAGTCAAATAACCTGTGCAAACAGCGTCTTCTAATTTTCCTGTGCTTGGCTTACAAACGACTCTAAAAAAGTCTGTGGTACTCTGTTTCCAACCATAAGTCTGATATTTTGCCCCAAAAATGGTAACATTATATCCTTCTACATCGCCTGATTTTCCTTCTCCTTTTATCATTTTTTCTACTTCAATATTTGTACTGTATGCGTTATTGGATTGGTTATTTCGAATAGATTTTATTTCCATCAAGAAACGGTCTGAATCGCCAAAGCGTTTTACTTCATAAAAATATTGTGTCTTAGTTTTACTTATTTCAACAATACCCGTAAACCAACTGTCACTATTTCCCTTCAAACCAACAGCCCATTCTCTACCTTCAGGAGCGAGCCAATAATATCTAGGAATAGTTTGATTGAGTTCTTCTATCTGTTTAATACTCGGAGAGTTTCCATAAACATCTTCTAAAACTTTTATTTTTGTACGTTTTAGAAGAGCGTTTTTACGTGGCTCTTGTTTAGTAGCTTTTTTTGCCCAACGATTTTTGGGAGCAGGAGGTTCTGGGTCAAGGTCATTACGTTTAGAAAGACTTTCTATAAACTTTCGTCCTTCTTCCAAATTATAAAAGGTTGTTTTTTCTAAGCGTCCTTTTTCATATTCATAAACCAAATCTTCTTGTACCAATCCTTTTTTATCAAGTTGTTTTTGAATGAGGCTATCCAAATAAGGTTTTGCAAGAGGTTTGAAGAAAGTGTCTTTTTCTAGCGCATTTTTAAAGCTATACAATTTAGAAGGTGTATTTGCTTTTGCAAAAATATCATCTACCTGCTCTAGTAGCGTTTGCTTGTATTTTTCTACATTTTCGGCAGTCAGAAGCTCTATATTTTTAGGTGTTGTAATAGCATCTTTTACGGCTACTAAAGGACGTATATCACCATCGTAATTTTGATAATATTTAGGCAACTCTAAAGGAATATCACTAAATGTCGGACGTTCAGCAGTCAGTTTTCCTAATCCTGTAAGCGTTTCTAATTGATTGGCAATCTCTTTGTATTCATTAATTGCATTGTCCATATAAGGAAATTGCTCTGTACTAAAATTTTGGTTTTTGAGCATATATAATTGACGAAAAGCAATAACGTGGTCTTTTCCTTCTTGCGTAAGAGCTACCAAATACGTTGCTTTTAGTTGTTGTTCTTTGTTAGCAAATTTAGCTACTACAAAATTACGAAGAAGCTTTTCAGTTTCTTCTTTTACTTCTTGAGGTTTTGCTGCTTGGTGAACGATATAATTGGCATACTCTAATTTTGCAAGTTCACTTCCTTCATCAGCTAGACGTTTCATAACTAAATGTGCTTTGTCTTTTTGGTATTCAAAAGCTACATCCTCAGCAAAATTACTACGACGATTTCTAAAAAATTGCCATTTAGATTTTATATAATTTACATCTTGGCTGTACCTTGCAGTATCTGAATTGGCTGCTTTCTCCAAAAAACGAATACCTGTATTATAATCAATTTCGAACTCTAAAAAATAGCGTCCTAATAAAAACTGGCTTTCTGCACTTGCTTCGCTTGTTGTTGCTTCTTTATACGTATTAAAAATATCCATCAAATAAAGATCTGTATTATCTTGGTAATACATATGCAAATCTATACTGTCAGCCACAATTTGTAACCATTTTTTGGCTGCATCTATATTTCTAGGAACATCTTCACTTCCTGTCATATAAATTTCAAAAAGCTCTCTAGCAGCAGGAATTTTTTGTTTCGAACTCGCTGCCATTGCCTGTGAATACCATTTTATGGCATTTTCATAATCTCGTAGCTCATTACTTGTAAACATATCGCCTTTGAAAGCGTTGGCAATTTTGAGCATAGAGGCAGAATTGCCTGATTTTGCTTGTTTTTTATATACTTTATAAGTGTCTTTAGAAATAGTCTGTGGTGAAGAGCCACAACTAATCATCAAAAAAGATAAAAGCCAAATAGAAAAAAATAAAAATAAAGGAGTTGGGGTTTTTTGTATATTTCTCATGAGAAAAAAAAACATTTAATAGGGATAAGAAAAAATTGGGATAAAATTAAAAAATAAAATGAGTTTGAAAGTTATATTTGCTATTACA
>DAIUBX010000391.1:0-3802 GCA_036846465.1 Bernardetia sp. | reverse complement strand
AATTGTCTGACACTTTAAAGTGTCTTGACAATTAAAATGATTCGAACTTACCCAAAACAAAAAACTTCGTATTTTCTTACTATTTTTGTAATATAACAGAAATAATTGTAGCATACGCTTTAGCGTGTGAAAAATGTACCGAATGCTTTAGCTTTCGCAACAAAAAAATCAAAAAATATACAACACATAAAATACTATGAGTGCAAATCCTCCAATTCAACTTCCCTATACTTCCAAAAACAAACTGCGTGTCGTTACGGCAGCAGCTCTTTTTGATGGACACGATGCAGCTATAAATATTATGCGTCGAATCATTCAATCTTCGGGTGCAGAAGTGATTCATTTAGGACACAACCGTTCGGTAGAAGAAATTGTAAATTGTGCCATTCAAGAAGATGCACAAGCCATTGCCATTACTTCGTATCAAGGTGGACACGTAGAGTTTTTTAAATATATGCACGACCTTTTGAAAGAAAGAGGTGCTCCACATATCAAACTTTTTGGTGGTGGTGGTGGTGTAATTTTGCCTTCTGAAATCGAAGAGTTACATAATTACGGCATTACAAGAATTTATCATCCAGACGATGGTCGTTCAATGGGTTTGCAAGGAATGATAAATGATTTGCTTGAAAAAGCTGATTTTCCGACAGGAAATGATGTAGAAATAAGCGAAGTAGAAAAATTAAAAGAAAAAGATTCGCAAAATATTGGAAGGATTATTTCGGCAGTAGAAAATTATCCTGAAAAAAATAAGGAAATTTTAAAGAAAGTAAAAGAAATGATTCCTCAAAAAGTAGCTCCTGTTTTGGGAATTACTGGAACAGGTGGTGCAGGTAAATCTTCTTTGGTTGATGAACTTGTTAGGCGTTATTTAATTGATTTTGAAGGCAAAACGATTGCCATTGTTTCTGTCGACCCTTCTCGTCGTCGTACTGGAGGTGCATTATTGGGCGACCGTATTCGTATGAATTCGATTACAAATAGTCGTGTTTATATGCGTTCTTTGGCTACTCGTCAATCAAATTTAGCTCTTTCAAAATACGTTCAAGATGCGATTGATATTCTTCGTGCTGCCGAATTTGACTTAATTATCGTCGAAACTTCTGGAATTGGACAATCCGACACAGCCATTACAGACCATTCAGATGCTTCTTTGTACGTCATGACACCTGAATACGGTGCAGCTTCGCAGTTAGAAAAAATCGATATGATTGATTTTGCTGATGTAATTGCACTCAATAAATTTGACAAACGTGGTGCTTTAGATGCTCTTCGTGATGTCAAAAAACAGTACAAGCGAAACCGTAATTTGTGGGATACACCTGATTCAGAAATTCCTGTTTTTGGTACGATTGCCTCACAGTTTAATGATGTGGGAATGAATACGTTGTATCGTGCTTTGATTGATAAAGTAAATGAAAAATCGCATACAAAATTTGATTCTTCCTTCGAACTTTCGGCTGCAACGTCTGAAAAACAGTATATTATTCCTCCTTCAAGAGTTCGTTATCTGTCAGAAATTAGCGAAAATAACCGTCGTTATGATAAAAATGCAGAAGAACAAGCCGAAATTGCACAAAAATTATACGGTTTAGAACTTTCAATAGATGCTATTTTAAGTAATGAAGAAATAGAGAAAAACTTAAAAGATTCTATTATTCAAGGCTTGAAAGATACTTTCGAACAAATAAAACTTTCTTTAGAAGGCACAAATTGGAAAAGCATTGAAGATTGGCAAACAAAAGTAGCTACTTATACGGCTGAAGATTTTGTTTATAAAGTTAGAAATAAAGAATTTAGCTTAAAAACATATACGCTTTCACTTTCTCAATCCAAAATTCCTAAAATTTCTCTACCAAAATACAAAGCGTGGGGAGATATTTTGAAATGGAATTTGCAAGAAAATGTACCGGGAGAGTTTCCGTTTACGTCAGGTGTTTTTCCGTTTAAACGTACAGGAGAAGACCCTACTCGTATGTTTGCAGGAGAAGGAGGTCCCGAACGCACAAACAGACGTTTTCATTATCTTTCAAAAGGAATGCCTGCGGCTCGTCTTTCGACGGCTTTTGATTCGGTTACACTTTATGGAGAAGACCCAGATTATCGTCCAGATATTTATGGAAAAGTGGGTAATTCGGGTGTAAATGTGTGTTGTTTGGATGATGCAAAAAAACTCTATTCAGGTTTTAATTTGGCTGACCCAACTACATCAGTTTCAATGACAATTAATGGTCCTGCTGCGACGGTGTGTGCCTTTTTTATGAATGCAGCCATTGACCAGCAATGCGAAATTTATATCAAAGAAAATGGATTAGAAGAAGAAGTTGAGGCAAAAATCAAGAAAAAATACGAAGGCAAAACTCGTCCTACGTATAATGGAGATTTGCCAAAAGAAAATAATGGTTTAGGTTTAATGCTTTTGGGAGCAACAGGCGATGAGGTTTTGGATAAAGAAATTTATGATAAAATCAAAGCCAAAACACTTACACAAGTTCGTGGAACGGTTCAAGCTGATATTTTGAAGGAAGACCAAGCACAAAATACGTGTATTTTTAGTACCGAATTTTCGCTCAAACTCATGGGAGATATTCAGCAATATTTCTATTCGGTTTCTATTTCTGGTTATCATATTGCAGAAGCTGGAGCAAATCCGATTACGCAACTTGCCTTTACTCTTAGCAACGGTTTTACGTTTGCCGAATATTATTTGAGTAGAGGAATGGATATTAATGATTTTGCACCGAATTTCTCGTTTTTCTTTTCGAATGGAATTGACCCAGAATATTCTGTTATTGGTCGTGTGGCTCGTCGCATTTGGGCAAAGGCGATGAAATACAAGTACGGAGGAAATGACAGGGCTCAAAAATTAAAATATCATATCCAAACTTCGGGGCGTTCACTTCACGCACAAGAAATTGATTTTAATGATATTCGTACTACGTTACAAGCCTTGTATGCCATTTACGATAACTGTAACTCGCTGCATACCAACGCTTACGACGAAGCCATAACGACACCAACGGAAGATTCTGTTCGTCGTGCTGTGGCGATTCAGCTTATCATCAATAAAGAATTAGGACTAGCAAAAAATGAAAATCCGTTGCAAGGTTCGTTTATTATTGAAGAACTGACTGATTTGGTAGAAGAAGCTGTTTTGAAGATTTTTGACCAAATTACAGAGCGTGGTGGTGTTTTGGGAGCGATGGAAAGACAGTTTCAGCGTACACAAATACAGGAAGAAAGTATGTATTACGAAATGCAAAAACACACAGGCGAATATCCGATTGTGGGTGTAAATACATTTTTGTCTTCGAAGGGTTCGCCTACCGTTATTCCTGCCGAAGTAATTCGTTCGACAGAAGAAGAAAAAGAGTATCAAATAAATATGCTCAAATCGCTACATTCTTTTGACGAACAAAAAAATCAGCAAATACTCAAAGACCTTCAAAAAGCAGCCATCAAACACGAAAATATGTTTGAACACTTAATGACAGCTACTAAAACCTGTTCGTTAGGACAGATTACTAGAGCGTTGTTTGAAGTTGGGGGGCAGTATAGGAGGAATATGTAGATGATAAAAAAACGGACAATCCTATTAAAAGATTGTCCGTTTTTTTAGCTAGTCATTATATTGGTAGTATTTGCTATTAGCTTCAATCCAACCTTCTTCTACCTCGCATTCACATTCACATTGTATTACAGTAATGTAAAAAAACCTTTTGTTTTTTTCTTCTAGGTCTTCATTCACCTCGTTAAGCGTAGTCTGCGACTACGATTTATCAGTTTGGCAAATCTTAGATTT
>DAIUBX010000390.1:0-3811 GCA_036846465.1 Bernardetia sp. | reverse complement strand
TGGACACGCCTTGGAACAGATTTACCTTTAGAATCTGTAAACGTAATTAGAGAAGATTATAAAAATGAAAATTTACTTTTTGTAGGAACAGACCATAATTTGTACGCTTCTCTTGATGCTGGAATTTCTTTTATGACCTTAGGCAAAGATTTTCCTCGTGTGGCAGTTCATGATTTATCGATTCAGCCTGTGGCAAATCATTTGGTTGTCGGAACACATGGGCGTTCGCTTTTTGTGGTGGACATTGCGCCTTTGCAAATTCTTTCTAGTCAAAAAATAGATAAGACAACAGATAAATCATTTTTCTTAGATAAAAACAAAATTATTTTCAATAAAAACTGGGGAAAAAGTTACTGGAGTAAATGGTTTGGAAATTATGAGCCGAATGAAGAAGACCAAAAATTTATATTCTTTACCTCTCAAAAATCAAATGTAGAACTTCGTATTTTGGATAAGAACAAGGTAGTTCTTTATTCTGAAAAGCTAGAAGCTACTGAAGGTCTGAATTATTGGAATTATGATTTGACAATCAATGAAGAAGGAGCTAAGAAATTAGAAAAAACACTTTCTACTAAAGAAAAACCTTTCTCTCTAACAAAATCAGATAATAACAAGTATTATTTACCTATTTCTACTTATAAAATTGTTGTAGTAGAAAATGAAAAAACTACTGAACTTCTTTTTGAAATTGTGGAGAAATAATTTGATTGAAACTCAATTTATTTGTAAGCTAAAAAAGACTTTTCTTTATTTTGAAAATAAGGAAAAGTATTTTTTTAGAATTCATTTTTAACCTTTGTTGGTGTTTTAGCGAAGTGATACCAACAAATATCTTATAAAACCCATTTTTTAAATTACTTTGTAAATAAAAAAGACTTCTCTCTATTCAAAGAATAAAGGAAAGTCTTTTTTGTATAATCTATTTTCCTAAGAATACATTAGGAAAAAATGAGATTATCTAGGTACTAAAACAAAACGTACAGATTCTTGTGGCTTACCAGGCTCTCCAGCTTGATTATAAGTAGCCGTCAATTGAGTTTCTGATGCAGTAAAACTAACTGTATTTCCAGCAAAAGTAGCTTGAGTTGGATTATCATTATTGTTCAAAGACCAAGAACCAGAAGTAGCACCAGCAAAGTTGTAAGCTAAACCACCTGTAGTAACAGTAAATGTAGTCGGAGTATCACCATCACGATTAAGAACAAGTGTAAAGTCTCCTGTACCAGTAGTAATTGCATTACCATCTACTGTAAGTGTACTGATTTTCCATTCTTTAGAGATTAGCTCTATTAAAGAAGGATCTTCTTTGTCATCAGTACAAGAACATTTTACAAGGAACAAAGAACAAAATAATAATACTAAAATAAAAGGGTTACGAAATACGTTCATAAATTTAAGATTTAAGAGTTGAAATTGAGTTAAAATTTAAAATCAAATTTAAGTTAAGATTAAAGCAGAGCTAATTCATTAATTTTAATTCGATATATCTATTTATAACGATAATTTTTATTCAAAATTAATTATCACTAAAGATAATACGAATTTTTGAATTTCTAAAAAAAACGAGTAAAAAATAGTAAGTTAGCCTATAAATAGTATTTTTTACAAGTTTACGGTTTTAAGTTCTGAATATCAATGATTTGAGAACAAAAATGATATTCAGATTCTTGATTTGACGCAATGATAAGTACCTTTTTATCAAGAATTGTATTGATTTCTTGCAAATACCACTCACTATTTTGCTTGTCAAGATTGGAAGTAGGTTCATCCAAAAACACTATTTTAGCATCAGAATAGATTGCCAAGGCTAATTTGAGTTTTTGTTTCATACCAGAAGAGAAAAAACGAATAGTTTTATTTTTTGTGTTAGAAAAACCTAATTTTTCGATTATTTCTTCTATTTCTATATCAAAGGATTTGAATGCTTGATGGAATTTTAGTTGTTCCAACAGCGTAAACTCTTCGATAAGCTCTGTATAAGGTGCTGCGAAAGAAATATAATTTTGCCAGTTCTCTTTTAGAATTAGCTTTTTTTTATCAGATTGAGTATCAAAATAAATTATTTTTCCTTCTGACAAAGGCAAATATCCAATAAGCGTTTTGATAAGTGTCGATTTACCACTCCCATTACTCCCTACGATAGCTGTTGGGTTTTTGCTGCAAAAATCACAAGAAAGTTTTCGAAAGATCCATTCTCTTTCGAATCTTTTTCCAATATTTTGAGCAGAAATGGAAATTGTAGTTGAATTTTTTAGAGAGGCTTCTAAGGTATTTATCAAATCAAAATGCGTTTAGGATAATCTTTTGTAACCTTCTGCGCCCTGCAAAAGATTTCTGACATTCTTAAATCCTTTAGAAAGTAAGAAATTTTTAGCTGTTGCGCTGCGTCCTCCAGACTTACAGTGTACAATAACTTCTTTTTCTTTCCAGTCTTCTAATTCATTTAGTCGATGAGGGAGTTCTCCTAAAGGAATCAGTTTTCCATCAAGATTATACTCATCATATTCAAATTCTTCTCTGACATCAAGAAGATTGATTTGTGTTCCTTCGTCTTTTAGAGCTTTTAGGTCTTGTGGTGTAATATCGTTCATTAGTAAATAATAATGTAACTATAAATGATTAATTAGTAACAAAATAGTTAAATTTTTGTCTTTATCAAAGTAGATTTTCAACAAAGTTACGCAATTTGCACAAAAAAGCCATAGATTCTAGTGTGAATAAATGGCTTTTGATTGTTTTATAATTGAAATTCTATGTAAAATTAATACTTTGTTCTTTTTTACAAATCCTGCGCTCCTACAATAAATTCAGAAAGGTCTAATACTTTGACTTCTTTTTCTTTATTAAAGTGCTTTATTCCATCTCCCATCATTGTCATACAGAAAGGACAACCAACTGCTACATAATCTGCACGAGTTGCAATCGCTTCTTCTGCACGTTCGATATTGACTTCTTTATTACCTTTCTCTGCATCTTTAAACATCTGCGCTCCACCTGCACCACAACAAAGCCCTTTAGACTTACAGCGTTTCATTTCTACGAGTTCGGCATCTAATTTTTCCAAAACCTCACGAGGAGCTTCATAAATATCATTTACACGACCCAAATAACAAGAATCATGATACGTAATTCGTTTTCCTTTGAACTCTCCTCCTCCAAATTTTACTTTACCTTCATTGATTAATTTTTGAAGATAAGTAGAATGATGAATGACTTCATAATTTCCACCCAATTCTGGATATTCATTTTTGAGTGTATTGAAACAATGAGGACAAGCCGTAACAATGCTTTTAATATTGTAATTATTCAAAACACTAATATTCATGGCTGCTTGCATCTGAAAAGTAAATTCATCACCAGCACGACGAGCAGGGTCGCCAGTACAACTTTCTTCTGTTCCCAAAACAGCAAAATTGATATTTGCTTTATTCAGAATGCGAATCATAGCACGAGTAACGGCTTTATAACGGTCGTCATAAGAACCTGCACAGCCTACCCAAAATAATATCTCTGGAGATTTTCCTTCAGCAGTCATTTCTGCCATTGTAGGAATTCTTAATGTTTCTTCGCTCATTGTAGTTATATATTTTTTTAAAACCCTTAGGGTTTTGGGTTATATCTTTATTTTTTAAAAGTATTTAACTGGTAACTGATGACTGTTTACTGATAACTGTCTTATTTCAATTCGTCAGCCCACTTAAAACGCTCTGTTGGCGCAAATGCCCAAGGCGCACCATTATTTCCTACGTTAGTTAACATAGCTTTCCACGCATCAGGAACGTTTGCTTCTTCCATCGCTACATAACGACGC
>DAIUBX010000389.1:3275-3813 GCA_036846465.1 Bernardetia sp. | reverse complement strand
GAAAAATTGCCTAAAAAAACGGCTTTTTTAGTGGAAAATCTTATAATTCCAAGCCACGTTGAAGTATCTTTGCAAGAAAGACAGGAAGATATAAAAGGTTGTATTAGTTTAGTACGTCATCACTTAGAAGTAAAGAGAATCTATCAAGAGTTTACCGAAACAATGGACTATCTATATCATACAGCTTTACTCTCTTTTGATGAAGTTGATGAGTACATTTTTAAACTCAAAGCTATTAGTAGAGATGCAGAGAAACAACTAAGTGAACTAATGACAGGAGAAAAACATGACCTTTTTAGATTACCGTCTATTTATTCAAATTCTTTGATAAAATACATGTACTCTATGAAAATGGCTTGTAAAACAAACGGAGATGATTTGTGTGAGATACAAGATGATATGAAAGCAGTAATTGGAAAATGGCTTTCTTTAAGTATAGCACAACTCTTTCCGAATGGCTATGAAAGAGATATTGCAGAAATAGAAGCTAATTTTGATATGTTGGAGTAATATAGCCAATATCACAAATAGGGTTATT
>DAIUBX010000389.1:0-3265 GCA_036846465.1 Bernardetia sp. | reverse complement strand
ATACAAAAAATATACAAAATGTATAAAAATGAAAAAAAGGCTAAGTATTTTGTACTTAGCCTTTCTTATTTGGATAAAGGCAATAGTTTAGAGCCTTGTATTTAGGGCGAATAGTGGGGCTCGAACCCACGACCCTCGGTACCACAAACCGATACTCTAACCAGCTGAGCTATAATCGCCATATAGAATTACAAAATTTAGAACGTTTTGTGTTACTGTATTTGTTACCGTATTCGTTACTTTGTTCTGTAATTACGAATGCAAAGGTAATAGGTTTATTTGAAGTTTGCAAGAGGTTGAATTAACTTTTTCTGTTTTTTTTGTGAAAATTTTCTCTCAAACTTCATTGTAAAAACACAATATAATTTTTTTGTTAGGTAACTCTTTCATTGTCAAGATATAAATAAAATCTATTTGTATTTTTGCATTCATAAACTCAACTTTGTAAAAGTAAAAAAAGTTCATTGCGTATTATTTTTTTAAAAAAAAGACCATAAGTTTTTATTTTAACCCAAAAAATGAGTATGTTTAATTTGTAAAACAAATCGACTTCGTTATTTATATGCTTAATTAAAAGAATTTTCTTTCTGTAAAAGAATAATCCATCTGATTTTTTTAACAAAAAACTATCCTCCATTCCTATTTTAATTATTGAAAGTTCATTATGGCTAATCCTAATTACAAAGATATTTTTATTTCCTATGGAAGAGCAGAAAGTAAATATTTTGCTTCTCAATTATATGATTTACTAACTGAAAAAGGATATAAAGTATGGTTTGACCAAAATGATATTCCTTTGGCTGTTGATTTTCAAGACCAAATAGATGAAGGTATAGAAAAATCTGATAATTTTATTTTCGTAATTGCGCCTCATTCTATTCGTTCTCCATACTGTAAGAAAGAAATTGAATTAGCTAAAAAGTATAGTAAACGAATCATTCCTATCCTTCATATCGAGCCTACTGGAGAAATGATAGAGGAATTTATGGATTCTGCTATTAAAAAACGTAACTGGATTTATATGAGGCAAACTATAATCGAAGGTAAGGGACAAAATGAATGGTTAGATATTGATGATAAAGAACAAGGAGAAGAAGGATTACTTTCTATTTTAGATAGTCATAAAGACTATGTACGTCGTCATACAGAACTTTTACATACAGCTTTAGAATGGGAAAAACAGTATCGTAATACTCGTTATTTACCATTTGGTGATAGACAAACTGAATCTGAACAATGGTTACTTACTTCATTTAAAGACGGACAACCACCTTGTTTGCCTTCTTCTATTCATTGTGAATTTATATCAGAAGCTCGTAAAAACTCTGAAAATAGAATGACTGATGCATTTATTTCTTATGCAGAAGAAGATGAGGAGATTCGAAACCGAGTTTTGCGTTCGTTATCTCAGCACTTGATTACTACTTGGACGCACCAAATGGATATTCAAGCAGGGGGAGATTTTGACAAAGAGGTAGAAAAAGGTGTCGAACAGGCAGATAATTTTATTTTCTTTATTACTCATGAATCTATAAAATCTGAATATTGTAAAAAAGAACTCGAACATGCAGTAAAATATAATAAACGAATTATTCCTCTGCGAATGGATAGTGTACCTGTACATAATTTTCCAATAGAAATTAGAAATTTGCAGTTTATTGATTTTACAGATAATAATTATGATTTTATTCCACGCTCAAAGAACGAAAAAACAGATTATGAAAAAGATATAGATGAATTACTTAACCAAATAACCACTGACCGAGATTATTATCACAAACACAAAATAATTCTCAATAAAGCTATTCGTTGGAAAGAGCAAAATCATAATGCAAGTATTTTACTTAGAGGGCATAATCTGGATGAGGCAAAAATTTGGTTAAAAATTGGATTACAAAGAGATAAACATTTACCAACACGTCTTCACGAAGAGTTTGTGAGAGAAAGTGAAGCCAAAAGTGGTCAACTTAGTACAGAAGTTTTTATTTCTTACTCAAGAGCAGATGGAGATTATGCCAGAAATCTAAACGATGAGCTACAAGAAAATGGAAAAACAACTTGGTTTGACCAAGAAAGTATTGCTTCAGGAGCTGATTTTCAACAGGAAATTTATAATGGTATAGAAGCTTGTGAAAACTTTGTTTTTGTTATATCACCTGATTCTGTCAAATCTCCATATTGTGAAGATGAGGTAAAGTTTGCTGCAAAGCTTGGAAAGAGAATTATTACAATTTTGTATAGAGCAACAGAAACATTTGATATTCCAATGGAGCTATCAAATATACAATGGATAAATTTTATACCCAACCAAACCTCTTTCCATGATTCGTTTGCAGAACTTATCAGAACATTAGATACCGACAGAGAACATGTGAAAGCACATAATCACTGGTATCAAGAGGCTCTGCAATGGAATAAACAAGAAAAAAATGATGACTTTTTGCTTGTCGGAACGGAATATTTCTTGGCACATTCTTGGTACGAAGGGGCTATTCTAAAAAAGAAAATCCCATCTCCAAATATTTTTCAAACTGAATATTTAGAAGCTAGTAAAAAAGCTATTGAAGCCAAAGAAGAAGAAAAAAGGAAAGTAGAAGAGCAATTACTAAATCTTGAAAAAGCTAGAAATGCCGAAGCCAAAAAGAGAATTGAACGTCAAAAAATATTTCTTGTTATTGCCTCTATTGCTCTACTTATTTCTATGGTAGCAGGAGTATATGCATTTGTAGAAAAGACAGGTGCAGAGAAGAGTGAAAAAAGAGCAATGGAAAATGAACGATTAGCAAAACAAAATGAAGATGAAGCTATCAAAAATAAAATTGAAGCACAAGAAGCTATTCAAAATTTGAATAACAAAAATCAACAATTAGAAAAAGCATTAGCTCAAATAGATTCAGCCATACAAAAGCAAGGTGTAGCCGTTAAGCAAAAACTAAAAGCAGAATCTATACTGGCGATTAAAGAAACTACATTCAAGAAGCAAGATTTTGTAAAAGAACGTTCTTTTGTTGAAGACAGAATGCGTCTTCGTGATGAGATCATAAAAGCAAAAAATTCATTACTCAACTATGCTCGTCAATTAGAAAGTTTGGGGGTTGTACGGGCTTCTGTTAGACAATCTCTAGAAAAACAAATTGAGGACGATATGAAAGAATTGCTCAAATCTCTATAAATTAAAAAGTAAGATTTTAAAAGTAAATACAAATTCAGATTACTAATACAATTTCTTATAATCATTAACAAAATAATATGTCTTCTTCAAATT
>DAIUBX010000388.1:1497-3814 GCA_036846465.1 Bernardetia sp. | reverse complement strand
CTAAGAAAGGCAAAGGCAACCGAGTACAAGTGATTTTGGAATGTATGGAACACAAGACATCTGGTGTTGCTGGTACTTCTCGTTATATCACTACAAAAAATCGTAAAAATGTTACTGAGCGTTTGGAATTGAAAAAATACAATCCAATCCTTAAAAAACATACGATGCACAGAGAGATTAAGTAATTCTCAACCAATTACGAATTAGAAATTATGACCTGCCAAAGCAGCGAAGCTAATTACGAAATTTATTAATTTTTATTTTCTCTTATTCAAATTAGATTTTATCCTATTAGATAGCTTATATATAACTGAGCTATTTAATATTCACTCTTTTAAGTTTATATATTATGGCTAAGAAAGTAGTAGCGACCCTAAAAAAAGAAGGTACTCAAAAATATGCTAAAGTAATCCGTACTATTCGTTCGGAAAAAACTGGAGCTTATACATTTCGTGAAGAAATCGTTCCTGAGCAAATGGTACAAGAAGTATTAAGCCGTAAAAGCTAAATTTTATTTTTTATAAATAAAACATTAGGCTTTTTAGTTTATCACTACTTCAATAGTTCCTACAAATGGTATTTCTCAAAGCAAAAGACTAAAAAAGTCCCGTTACAGAAATGTTTTTAGGGGCTTTTTTTCATTTTCTTTATTCTGTTAGAAATACATATTTTTATTTCTTATAAGAATACCAAAATTCTGAATACAAATCCGTATTTTTGCATTTCAAACAATCGAAAACTTTAACAGTTTTCAAAGAACCTTAGCGTTTGCATTTTACTCACTTCTTCTCCACCTATTTTCGAACAACAGTATGTCTATTTTCAAGAAATTTTTTACCAAAGAACAAAAAGAAACCTTAGATAAAGGTCTTGAAAAATCAAAATCTAACTTTTTTGATAAAATTGGTAAAGCTATCGCAGGTAAATCAAAGGTAGATGAAGATGTTTTGGACGAACTCGAAAATATTTTGGTCGCTTCTGATGTAGGTGTCGAAACGACTGTCAAAATCATTGATAGAATCGAAAAACGTGTGGCGCAAGACAAATACACCACAACAAGCGAACTTGACCGAATTTTGAGAGAAGAAATAGCAGCTCTTTTAGCAGAAAATAATTCTTCTGATATAAAAAATTATGACCTTCCGAGCAATATAAAACCTTATGTTTTGTTAGTAGTAGGCGTAAATGGAGTAGGAAAAACGACAACTATTGGAAAATTAGCTGCTAAATATAAGGCATCTGGTAAGAAAGTTTTGTTAGGTGCTGCCGATACGTTTCGTGCTGCTGCTGTCGATCAACTTATCGAATGGGGACGCAGAATTGATGTTCCTGTTATTTCAAAAGGAATGAACGTACACCCTGCAACTGTCGCTTATGAAGCCGTAGAAGAAGGAATCCGACAAGGTGCTGATATTGTAATTATTGATACGGCTGGGCGTTTGCATACAAAAGTAAACTTAATGAACGAACTAGGAAAGGTTCATAAGGTAATCAAAAAACACATTCCAGATGCTCCACACGAAGTAATGTTAGTTTTGGATGGAAGTACAGGGCAAAATGCCTTTCTTCAAGCACAAGAATTTACAAAAGCGACTGAAGTAACCTCTTTAGCTATCACAAAATTAGATGGAACAGCAAAAGGAGGCGTAGTAATCGGAATTTCTGACCAATTCAAAATCCCTGTAAAGTATATTGGTGTAGGTGAAAAAGTAGAAGATTTACAGATTTTCGATAAGAAAGAATTTGTAGAATCATTTTTTACCAGAGGTTAGTTTAAAAATACATTCGTACCCTAAAGGGTATGCTACGTGAATACAAACCATTTAGTTGTAAAAAACTAAATGGTTTTTTTATGGAATTTAAAAAAATAGAAAAAATAGAATGATTCTAAATTACCTAAAAAATCCATCAATTCTATCTCTAAATTATCAAAATCAGTACTTTCTTTGCAAATTTGTTATGCAAACCGAGTAATTTTATTATTTCGCTCTATTTATTGTCTTTACAATTCTTTATATTTCATTTCCTATAAAAATTTTCAAGCTTATTCTAAGGTTTAGTACTCAATAGTTTAAACAAAAACTATAACAGAAAATTAAAGCAGATAAGAAATATAAGACCACAACCATATATTTAATAGATATTCATTTTTATATAGCCCTTTTTTATGAAACAATTAGAAATTTTTACTTCTCTCTTTCAAATTATGTTCTTCGTAACTGCACTTTTGGTTACAGCAGGAATAATTTTTAGTCGCTACAAATACATTCGACGCAATATCGAACTTGGTAAAGAATGGAAAGCAGCTCATAATCCA
>DAIUBX010000388.1:0-1487 GCA_036846465.1 Bernardetia sp. | reverse complement strand
AAGGCACACACAATCCGTCCGAACGTTTGCGTTTGATGATTTTGATTGCTTTTGGACAGAAAAAAATGTTTGCTCGTCCATTTGTAGGCTTGATGCACTTTGTCATTTATGCAGGTTTTCTTTTGATTAATATCGAAGTCTTAGAAATTGTCATTGACGGAATTACAGGACATCACCGTATTTTTGCTCCTTTATTTGGTGCAACTATTTATCAAATCTTAATTGGATTTTTTGAGCTACTAGCCTTTGGTGTTTTGGCTACTTGTGTTATTTTCTTGATTCGTAGAAATGTAATCAAAGTAGAACGTTTTGATAAACCAGAAATGAAAGGCTGGGCGCATCTTGATGCAAATCTTATCTTAGTTTTCGAAATTGTGTTGATGTTTTTCCTCTTTACAATGAATGCAACGGATTCTATTTTGCAAACAAGAGCAATGGATTTGGTAAATAATATTGATGCAGAACATTATAAAGTTTTTGATACGCCTATTCGTTTTTTGGTAAGTCAAGGTCTTATTCCTCTTTATGATGGACTTACAACTACTCAACTTATTCTTTTAGAACGTGCTGCGTGGTGGTTTCACATTATAGGAATTATGGGTTTTGCCATTTATGTAACCTATTCAAAACACCTTCATATTTTCCTTGCTTTCCCAAATGTATATTTTACTCGTTTGCAGCCTAATGGTGAAATGAATAATATGCCTTCTATTACTAAAGAAGTTAAGATTGCAATGGGAGAAGCCGAACCTGATCCAAATCCATCTGCTGAAATTCCTTCCTTTGGTGCAAAAGATGTAACAGATTTGACATGGAGAAATATCTTAGATGCTTATACATGTACGCAATGTGGACGTTGTACAGATGTTTGTCCTGCAAACATGACAGGTAAAAAATTATCTCCTCGTAAAATTGTCATGAATGTTCGCCAAAGAGCAGACGAAATCGGACAACGTATGGACGAAATGGGGGAGTACTACAAGCCAGATGACAAAATGTTGTATGGCGATTATGTTACAAAAGAAGAATTGATGGCTTGTACTTCGTGTAATGCCTGTGTAGATGCGTGTCCTGTAAACATCAATCCATTAGAGCCTATTTTGGAAATGCGTCGTTATGTAGCGATGGAAGAGGCAAACGTTCCTGATGCGTGGAAAGCCATGCTAACCAATGTAGGAAATAATGGTGCTCCTTGGGCTTTTGCTCCAACAGAACGTTTTAAATGGGCTGACGAACTCAAAAACAGTAACCAGTAAGTAGTTACCAGTAATCAGTTAATACAATTTCTAGTAAAATTAAAACTTTGTCAATAGTTAGTAATCTAAGTTTGATATTAGTTTCAAAAAAACAAAGATTTAATCCACTACTTTTTATTGCTAGTTCAAGCGTCGACGCTTGAACTAGCAATAAAAAGTATCTAAATATACAACTACAATGAGCGAAGAAACATTAAGAATTCCTACAATGGCAGAACTTTCTGCTGAGGG
>DAIUBX010000387.1:1407-3821 GCA_036846465.1 Bernardetia sp. | reverse complement strand
GATTTAGAAATGGCAATTCGTGCTATTATTTTTGGTTCAGTTGGAACGTGTGGACAGCGTTGTACCTCTACTCGTCGTTTGATTTTGCACGATTCTGTTTATGATACAATCAAAGAGCGTTTAGTAAATGCGTATGCAAAACTTCCTATTGGAAATCCATTAGAGCAAGGAACTTTAGTAGGACCACTTATCGACAAAGATGCTGTTAAAGGTTTTGAAAAAGCATTGAAAGAAGTTCAAGCAGAAGGTGGAAAACTTATCTGTGGTGGCGACGTTTTGGAAGGCGAAAAATATTCTTCTGGAACGTATGTAACTCCTGCTATCGTAGAAGCGAAAAATGAATACAAAATGGTTCAAGAAGAAACGTTTGCACCAATTTTATATTTATTGAAATATTCTGGCGAGATAGAAAATGCGATTGCTATGCAAAATGATGTTCGTCAAGGATTATCTTCTTCTATTTTTACAAAAAATATGTTAGAAGCAGAGGGATTTTTAGCGCATTGGGGTTCTGATTGTGGAATTGCTAACGTAAATATCGGAACATCAGGTGCAGAAATTGGTGGAGCTTTCGGTGGCGAAAAAGATACTGGTGGTGGACGTGAATCAGGTTCTGATGCTTGGAAAGTATATATGCGTCGTCAGACAAATACAATCAATTATGGAACAGAACTTCCTTTGGCACAAGGAATTAAGTTTGATATATAAATCGTCGATTACGGATTAAAAATTACGAATGTAATCTAACTGTAAGTCTTAAAACCTATAAGGATTAGCTTTGCTGACTTGTCAATTCTGAAATCCTTATAGTTTTTTTTAAATCCTTCTTCCATCAATCAAAAACTCCTTACTCAACATAAAATTGAATAAGGAGTTTTGTATTTTTAACCTTCACGAAGACCAAAGTTTTCGATACATTTTATTCACGCTAAAGCGTAAATTACTATTTACCAAATTTATCTTTAAGTGCTGATAACATATCAGCCATTGTTCCACCTGTTTGTTCTTTAGTTTCTTCTTTTGGTTTTTCTTGCCTTTTAGTAAATGAATCTGCTTTTTTATAAGATGATTTTCTTGCAGGGCGTTCTTTTGGCTTATCAGCCTCTTCTAAAGAACTTCCTCTTGTAAATTTAGAATCATTTTTTCGGTCTTTACCTATTTCTGAAATAGCTTCTTTTTCTACTTTTGTAACTGGTTTTCGTGCTGCTATTTGTGGTCTAGAACTAGACATTTGTGTTTTTTCTCCTCCTACTGGATTTGCGCCAAAAGGTTCAGATTTTAGACTTAATGAAATTCTTTTTCTGCCTAAATCAACCTCCATTACAGTTGCTTCTACTTTTTGATGAACTTTTACAGCTTCCGTCGGGTGATTAATAAATTTATCCGAAAGCTGACTAATATGAGCTAGTCCGTCTTGATGAACTCCCACATCTATAAAAGCACCAAAATCAGTAATATTGGTTACGATGCCTGAAAGTTTCATTCCGACACGCAAATCTTCCATTTTCTCCACTCCTTCCACAAATGAAAAAGCTTCAAACTGCTCACGAGGATCACGCCCCGGTTTGGCAAGTTCGGAAACAATATCTTCAAGTGTTGGAAGTCCGACGGTAGCAGTAACGTAATTTTTGAGATTGATTTGTTTGCGAAGTTCTTCACTTTTGATAAGCTCTTCAACAGTTGTTTCCAAATCTTTTGCCATTTTTTCTACAATTGGATAGGTTTCTGGGTGAACAGCACTTGCATCTAACAAATTTTTGGCATCACGAATACGCAAGAAACCTGCAGCCTGTTCGAAGGCTTTATCTCCCAAACGAGGTACTTTTTTGAGTTGCTCTCTAGTTTTGAATGCTCCATTTTCATTTCTGAACGTTACAATGTTCTTGGCAAGAGAAGCTCCCAAACCAGAAACATAACTCAATAATTCTTTACTCGCCGTATTGACTTCTACACCAACAGCATTTACACAACTCATAACTGTATCATCAAGACTATTTTTGAGTTGTTTTTGATCGACATCGTGCTGATACTGACCTACTCCGATAGATTTTGGGTCAAGTTTTACAAGTTCTGCCAAAGGGTCCATCAAACGACGACCAATCGAAACTGCACCACGAACTGTCAAATCATAGTCTGCAAATTCTTCACGAGCTACATCTGATGCTGAATAAATTGACGCACCACTTTCACTCACAACTACAATTTGAATCGACTTAGGCAAACTTGGAATCGCTTTTATAAAACGTTCTGTTTCTCTGCTTGCTGTTCCGTTTCCTATTGCAATCGCTTCTATATTATATTTTTCACACAAAGCTAAAATTATATTTCCAGCTTTGACGGTATCTTTTTGAGGTTCGTTTGGATAGATTGCATCATTATAAAGCAATTTTCCTTGTTTATCCAAAACAACTAAT
>DAIUBX010000387.1:0-1397 GCA_036846465.1 Bernardetia sp. | reverse complement strand
CCAGGGTCAAGCGCAAGTGTATTTTTTTGTCCTAATGGAGCAGAAAGTAAAAGTTGTCTAAGGTTTTCTGCAAAAATAGAAATCGCTTCTTCGTCGGCTCTCTGTTTGGAAAGCATACGAATTTCTGTTTCCATGGATGGTTTTAATAATCTTTTGTACGCATCTTTTACAGCAATTTTAACTTGTTCTGAGGATTTTGTGTTGCTATGAACAAAATTATCCTCTAATAAAGTAATTGCTCGTTCTTCATTTGGCTGTAAATCTAAAAGTAAGATTCCTTCTTTTTCTGCTCTACGAAGTGCCAAAACACGGTGCGAAGGAGCTTCAATCAATGGCTCTTCCCACTCAAAATAATCTCTATATTTTTCACCTTCTTTTTCTTTCCCTGCAATTACACGAGCTGAAATCTTGCCTTCTTTCTCAAAAACTTGACGCATTTTTGCACGAGTTTCTGCGTGTTCGTTGATATGCTCTGCAATAATATCTCTTGCTCCTGCTAATGCTTCTTCAAGAGTTGTAACTCCTTTTTCTTCATTAATAAACTGTTTGGCTACTTTTTCTAAGTCCATTCGTCCTTGTTCCAAAATCTGCAAAGCTAAAGGTTCTAAGCCTTTTTCTTTTGCCATTGATGCACGAGTTTTGCGTTTTGGTTTGTAAGGCAAATACAAATCTTCTAGCGCAGAAAGCGTCTGAACGGCATTGATTTTCTCTTCTAACTCTGGAGTGAGTTTTTCTTGTTCAGAAATTGATTTGAGAATTGCTTCACGTCTTTTGTCTAGTTCACGAAGCTGCGCCAGTCTGTCTCTGATAGTTGCTACCTGCACCTCATCAAGTGTACCTGTAACTTCTTTTCGATAGCGAGAAATAAAAGGAACAGTCGCTCCTTCATCTAAAAGTTGTGCCGTTGCTTCTACTTGTTTGACACGCACACCGAGCTGGGCAGCGATTTGAACGATATGTTGAGCATCTAAAAGAGCCTGATCCATAGTCTTGTCTTAAATCTTGTCGTAGGAAAAAATAAAAATATATTGCTATTCAAGTAAGCAAAAATACGAAAAATTTGGGAGTTTTTTTTAATTTAATTTGGAATGAGTTAGTTTATTGCTGAAACCCTAATCGTTTGTTTCAAAACAGATGAAACTTCAATTCTTATTTTTTGTCCTCTTTTAAATTTTTCGTAGTCATCTTTTGATACTGTAAACTTTTCCTCCTTCATGAAAAAATAATAGTCTATACCATCATTATCTACCGTTTTTTTGGACGTTATATGTCCTACAAAAACCAATTTATATCCTGAGTAAAATTCTGTTTTGGAAGCAATGAACATTCCAGTAAATACAATTCCTAAAAGAACCAATATAAATAAATCAATAAGATAAGACCTTCCATAATTATCA
>DAIUBX010000386.1:0-3829 GCA_036846465.1 Bernardetia sp. | reverse complement strand
ACAAGGTAAAATAAAACGTTTCTCCCTTGTCAATCGTCTTTGTCGAAGACAAAAAAGACGTTGGCAATGGGGAAAAAAAGTGGAATTTTTTAATCCCGAGTTCACGTTAAACTATTGTCAGAGTTATTTTGGATTACCAAAAAACTACTGACAAAGTTTTTATGAATATGCCCTGTTAGTTTTTATCCAATGGAAAAGTATCGTTCTCTTACTCTTCTTTAAAAATCTTAGCATCAGCGACGAACGTTCCAAAAGGAATAATAGAAGCCAACAATGCCCAAAAAATAGTAAGTAATTTCCATTTGAATCTATAACCTACAATGAGAACCAAAAGACAGTAGGCAATAAACAAAATTCCGTGTGCCATTCCGACAATTTGGTTAGGTTCTTTCATTTCCCAAATATATTTGAGAGGCATTGTAACGAAAAGAATAACTAAAAAAGAAACGCCTTCTACCACGCCAAGAATACGTAAAAATTTAAGGAGTTGAGAATCTGAATGGGTAGTTTTTGTGTTTTTCATAATGAAAAATATTTTTGATAAAATAAGGTAAATTTGTACGAATGAGAATTTTGCATTACTTTTTTTTCAAAAAAAGACCTACGTAATTATACCGAAATTTTACTGTTTGAATTAGTTAAAAAAGGCACTTTTGATATAAATAAAGAACTTTTTGAAAATCTGAATGAAATAGAATACAAAAATAAGCGTTTTAAAATTGCAATTTTCTTTAAAAATCGCTAATTAGCATAACTAATTCCTTCTAAAGTAGAATAAAAGTGATTTATAGACTTAATTTATTCTATTTTAGCAAAACTATTCTATCCAAAATTCATCTCCCTACTGTTTTTTTATGAAGTTAAAACACATTTTTTACTGTGCTGTTGTGCCTTTTGCATTATTGCAACTGAGTGGAACAAACGAGTACGATTATCAAAAACTAGGTTATACACAGAACGGAAAAGCCTCTTATTACGGAACAAAATTTCACGGCAGATCTACAGCAAGTGGCGAAACCTATAATATGTATGATGCAACGGCTGCCCATAAAAAAATATTATTCAATAGTTTGGTAGAAGTTACCAATAAAAATAATGGTAAAACAGCTATTGTGCGAGTAAATGACCGAGGACCTTTCAAACCGGGGAGAATCATTGACCTTTCTTATGCCACAGCCAAAAAGCTAGACATGGTTCGTGATGGTGTCGTGGATATAGAAATCCGTCTTTTACGTGCAGGTGCAGATGGCGAAACGCTTTCTCCACAAGGTTCGGAAGAAAAACAAGACAAAAGAAAACCACGTAGAAAAGTTAATATCAAAAAAACACAAAAGAAAAATAAATATTTGCCTAGAATTTATAGTATTTGGGGAACAGAAAAATACCCGGAAGATTTTGGCGTACAGATTGGAAGCTACAAAGATTTGACAAATGCCGTACAAAAAGGAAAAGATGCAATACAGGCAGGTTTTGATGAAATTTATATTCGTGTCAGTTGGACTGCTGACCGTTCTGAGCGTCTTTTTAGAGTTTCAGTAGGAGATATGAACGCTACACAAGCAAGTGATTTTGCTAAGACACTAGATTCAAAAGGTTTTAGAGGATGTTTTCCTAAGGCGCATTTTAACGATTAAGATAAACTATTGACAAGGTCAAGACCGTCGTCAAAGTTTTTTAGAAAACAAAAAAGCAATAGACTTCAAAAATCTATTGCTTTTTTAGGTACAAAAATTGATTTCTCCCTTAGCAATCGTCTGTAATCAGATGTTGATAATGGGAAACAAATTCTTATTTCAATTTATCTTTCTTATTCGGATTTGCTTGTTTTGTATCTACATTAGGTTTTGCTTTGGCTTGTGCTTGTTGTTCTTGCGCTTGTGCCATTGCATCTTGCATACGTTGCATAAAAGAAGAACCTTTCTTGCCACTTTTCTGTTTTTCTTCTCTGCGAAGCTCTAGTTTTGCTCTAATTTTTTCTTCATCTACAAAAAACTTACGAATAACAAGAGTTTGAAAAAGTGTAACAAGGTTTGAAACTACATAATAAAGTGTCAGACCAGCAGGGAAAGAGTTCAGTACAAACATAAACATAACTGGCATTCCATACATCATCACTTTCGGATTGATAGGCATACTTGCCGAAGACATTTGATTTTGTGGAGTAGTAAAACGAGTTACCAACATTTGTGAGGCTGTCATCATTAAAGTAAACAAACTGACATGCGAGCCGTAGAAAGGAATAGCAAATGGTAAATTCAAGATTGAGTCATACGTAGAAAGGTCACTTGCCCACAAAAAGGCTTCATTACGAAGCTGAATCGCACTAGGAAAGAATGTAAAGAGCGCAAAAATAATTGGCATCTGTAATACCATAGGTAAACATCCACTCAATGGATTGACACCAAACTCAGAATTGAGTTTCATTGTTTCTTGTGACTGCTTGGCTTGATCGTCTGGATATTTTTCTTTTATCTTATTGATTTCTGGTTGTAAAACCTTTGTTCTCGCTTGTGCTACATACGATTTGTAGGTAAGTGGAGCTAAAACCATTTTGATAAGAAATACCATTACAATAATTAGAACTCCATAATTTTCAATGAATTTTTCTAAAAGATCAAATAATGGAATAATAACGAATAACGTTATAGGCTGCAAAACGGCCCAACCTAGATAGGTATTTTCTTGAAAACCATCTGTAACAGCTTTATTAATGTCGTATTTGTTAGGGCCAAAATAGAAACGTGCTTTTGCATCAGCCGTAAGCGAAGATACAGGAATCAAAGCCTCTACTTTCAATGTTTTGATAATAGAAGAATCACTTTCATTGACAGCACCCGAACCAATAGTTAGTTTTTCAAATTGTTTGTCAGTAATAAGAGCTGCATTGAAGAAGCGTTGTTTCATTGAGAACCACGAAACCGAATTTTCTAAAACTTCTGTTTTTGCATCTGTACTTCCTTTGCTCAAATAATCAAAATCATCTTCAATTGTATAATAATTGATAGTTGTTTCTCTTCTGTCTAACTCAATATTGTGGTCAGTGCGCTTGATAACATCTGTCCAAGAAAGCTGTAAAGATTGAGTAGCTGCATCAGTTTTGATAGCATAAAACAATTCAAAACCATTTTTAGGTAATGTATAGGTAATTTCTAAAGGCTTTCCATCAACTACACCAGCAAAAGTAACTTTATCTTTTGTAGTATTTTGAACTGTAAAACCGAGTTTATCAATTCTGACACTTCCAGAAGAAGTAGGCATCGAAAGTTCGATTTGGCTGTTTTGCTCATCTACCAAAATTAATGGTTTGCCATCAAAAGTTTCGTAGTTTTTTAGCTCTACATTCAAAATTTCTGCTCCTAATGAAGACAAAGCAACTTTGATGTTTTCATTTTCCAAAACAATCTCTTTTGCATTTGCAATCAAGGCTTTTGTAGTAGAATCTAATTCTACGGTTTGTTCTGTTTGAGCGTTTTGTTTATTTGCCTTGGCAGCAATAGCTTCTTGTGCTATTCTGATGCTGTCTTGTATTTGTTCTGTTCTTTGTTTTGCTTGTTGATCTTCCTTACTAGGACTAAAAAAGAACATATATGCAATAAGCAAAGCTGACATCAAGACGAGTCCGATGGTTTGATTTTTATCCATTTATACTAAAGTAAATTAATTTTCGATTTTTCTTATAAAGAATAGAGTTTTTTATAAAACAAACCCTTATCCTTTGTACAGAATAATTCAAAAAACTGCCAAGTAGTCCGAAAAATTCTTTGATTTTTTGTCGCACCTTTTAAGGTACGTTACATTTTCGCACCTTAAAAGGTACGTTACGTTTTCG
>DAIUBX010000385.1:0-3841 GCA_036846465.1 Bernardetia sp. | reverse complement strand
ATCTTTTGGAAAAGAATGAATTGGAGGGTTTGAATCTTTCTAAAAAAGGAGTTGTAATTACTGGGGAATTTGAAAAACCAAGACAAATTTATCAAGAATATGTTATTGCATTGAAAGGAATTTTAAAACCGAGTATAAGTAAAAATGTCAACTATGTTGTTATAGGACAAGATTACGGTTGGTCTAAAATTCAACAAGTCCATGAATTAAATACCACTAAAAATTGTGATATAAAGATTTTAACAGAGAATGATTTATTATTTTTGGTAAAAAATAAAATTTAAAAATCTAGTTATTCGTAATTAACTGATTACTGGTAACTGTTTACTGATAACTAATTGTATGTTTTTTCTACAAAATACCCTTTCTGAAGAAATAAGTGGTTTTTCTAGGGTTGAATATCTAGCTGTCTTTAATGCCATTATTTTTGGTTTTATTGTAGCCGAATTTTTTATGGGTTGGGGAAATTTTATGCGTTATCGCTCCCAAATCCGTTTTGATTTTATCCCTGTTCTTTGGTCGTTTCTTACTTTTTTGGTTTCTATCTTGATTTGGTGGGGAACTTGGACAAACAATGAGTTTATTGGAATTAATATTCTCTACTATTATTATTCGCTTGTTTTGCCTTTGTTATTATACTTGGTTTGTGTCTTTTTATTTCCTAAAATCAATGAAACGAGATATGAAAAAACTGAGTTTGATTTAGAACTTTACTTTCAAAAACAAGCTCCTATTATTTCTTTTCTTTATGGATTGCTATTTACAGCAATGATTCTTAATTCTGTGATTTTTCAAGAATATGAATTTTTCCATATCAAAAACTATATCAAAGGTGGTGCTGCTTTACTCGCTTTTGGTGGAATGATTGTCAAAACTAGAACTTATTATTGGATAATTACGGCTGTGATGTTCTTCCTTTTTGTAGGATTTTTGATGACGATGTAGTTGTAGGGATGTGAGAAGAGGTAAGAGGGATTTGGGGAATGATGAAATACATGTTTTTGTTTAGAATAGTAAAAAAACACCTCTGAAATGCTCCATTATCATTTTGTTGGAGTCAGCAAAATCGTTTTTCTTTAAAAAATAGTCCTTCTAACAGTAGAAAAATGTATTGTTTTTTCCTTCATTTTTCTTATATTTATAAACTCCTGAAAGCTGCTATTTCCTCAAAAAATAAAAATTGTATCATAAATCCTAAAAAAATATGAATCAGTCAAAAATGAGCATTTTATTTTCAAAATTAGAAGAACTACGCAGAGAAATTGAAGGCGTTGAGTTTTGGTCGGCTAGAGATTTACAAGAATTGTTTGATTATAAAGAATGGCGAAATTTTGAAAAAGCCATTCAAAAAGCAATGATTTCTTGTGAAAATGCCTCTGAAACGCTCCATTACCATTTTGTTGAATCCAACAAAATGGTCGAAATAGGCAGTAAAACAAGTAGAACAGTCAAAGACTATGCACTCACTCGTTACGCTTGTTATTTGATTGCTCAAAATGGCGACCCAAATAAAGAAGAAATAGCTTTTGCTCAAAGTTATTTTGCACTCAAAACTCGCAAACAAGAACTTGTAGAAAAACGACTGGAAGAAGTAGAACGAATAAAAGAACGAGATAAACCGACTGTTTCAGAAAAATTGTTATCCAAACTTGCCTTTGAAAGAGGAGTTGATGGTGCAGGTTTTGCTTTTACACGTGCTAAAGGAGATGAGGCTTTTTTTGGGGGAAAAAATACACAAGAAATGAAAACACAATTAGCTGTTCCGAAAGGAAGACCTTTAGCTGATTATCTACAAACACCACTTATTCAAGCCAAAGATTTGGCTACTGGAATTACAAACCACAATATCAAAAACAAAAATTTAGAAGGCTCAAATCAAATTGCAGACGAACACAGTACAAATAATGATGAAGTAAGACAACTTTTGATTCGTCGTGGAATTATTCCAGAAGAACTTCCAGCAGCCGAAGATGCCAAAAAAGTAAAGCGTAGAATAAGTAGTGATGAACGAAAACTTATAAAAAATAAAAAAACAAAGTAAGAAAAAATTACATCCTCGTTGACGGCAAAGCCTCAACGACGGTTGTTTTTTACTTTGAAATAATAACTTTTTGATAATTCTGTTTTTTTTCTGTTCTAAAAACAAGCATATACAATCCACTTGCAAAACGAGAAATATCAATTTCATTTTCAAGATTTTGAATTTGTTTTTCTATCAAAACTTGTCCTTTTGCATTGTATAAAACTAAACTTCCTTTTTCTTTTGTTTGAATTGTCAGAATATCACTTGCAGGATTTGGATAGATTTTTAAAAATAAATCATTATTATTTGGGTTGTCTTCATCAATTCCAGAAATAATTTCTCCCAAAGGCGAAAGCCATTGCAAACCTCCTCCAACAGTTCCGATTGCGATTTGAGAACCAAAAGCCACAGGAAAAACAGTATTTCCAAAATGTAAAGTAGAATTTTGAGTATTCAATAAATTAGAAGGAAAATCTGTTGGTAAATTTTGATTAGAAAGTGAAAGAGGAATTAAATCAAAATTAGCTTCTTGTTTTCTGAAATCTTTTATCAAAAAAAGTCCGTTTTCTGGGTCAGAAAGAAGTAAATCAAGTGATATTTGTCCGTTTTGTGTTCTTTCATAAAGCGCAAAACTTCCTCTCGTAAAATTCTGATTGCCAAAATTTGTATTTTCTATTTTAAAACTTCCATCATTTTGCTGTAAAAATGATTGTATTCCTCCTCTATTTTGCAAAACGAGCAAATCAATTTTATCATCATTATTTAGTTGTGTAAGTAAAATTTCATCATTGATTCCTAAGTTAATCTCTGAGTTAATTCCTGTCAAAGAAATTTCTTTTATATCATTCAATGAAAAACTAACAGCATTATTCCCTTTATTTTCTATCCAAAAAACCCCTGTTTTTCTTGTGTCCAAATCAAAAGCTGTAAAGAGCAAATCTTCTTTTCCATCTCCATTAAAATCTGAAATAATTGGTTTCAAAAACTGAAAACGAAGTGTTGAAGAACTAGCAAAATTCAGAAAATCATCGTTTTTATATTGAAATTTTGGGTTTTGATTGCTTCCAATATTCTCCAAAAAATGTAATCTTGCTTTGTAAGAAGTGGAAGAAAATAAATGTCCACGTTCTCCCAAAATCATATCCAAATCGCCATCATTATCAGCATCTATAAAAGCAGGATGAGCATTTTCTCCAATATCGAACATTTTATCTTGTAAGAAATTTTCTTGAACAAACTCAAAATTAGGATTTTCTTTTGAACCTGTATTTTGATAAAGCCAAGCCGAATTTTCATAATCCACTAAGTTTCCATCATTGGAATATAAATTGGGTGCAGCAATCAAATCAGGCGTTCCATCAAAATTTATATCTTCATAAAAAACGGCTGCAAAAGTAGGAATATCAATCGGCTTTTGAGCAGGAAAACGAACTTTTGGATTTCTTAAAATAGCTTCTGTATTTGCATTTTGTCCTGTTTGTTGATTATATAAAGCTGTTATATAATCACAACTCACATCACCAACCAATAAATCTAGCGAAGGAGTAGAATCTAAATTCAGAACCAAAAGCGAAGAACCAGCATGTTCGGTTTTTTCTACTCTACAACCATTCGCACCAAAAACATAATTCTCACAAATACACTCTTCAAAATCGCCCCATTGTATGGTTTCTTTCTCAAAAACTAAACTATCTGAAACCGAATAATTTTCTTGACTCAAATTTTTATGCCATTCGACAGTCGTTCCGATAGCAGGACGAAAGTTTAGAATATCCATATCGCCATCATTATCTGAATCCAAAATGGCAGGAATATCGG
>DAIUBX010000384.1:0-3842 GCA_036846465.1 Bernardetia sp. | reverse complement strand
TAAATATTTCACATCAAGAAATAGCCGATTCTTTACAAGTTCCTTTAGAATTTGTAGAAAAAGTTGCTAAATCTATGAAAAAGTAAAATTTATAAAACACAAACCTTTATAGGAATTTGAATAAATCAAATTCCTATTTTTTTGATTCTAAATGTATCTGATTTCAAACTTTTTCTTGTAAAAATACTTTTCTTATTGTAGATTGCTATACGCATTAAACCCTAAGGGTCTTTAAAGACCCTTAGGGTTTAAAATAAAAACATTTTTTCATCTTGCCGTTGTTGGTGTCCTTACCAACAACAAAGAAACAAACACCATTTTATGCCAAAAAAAATTCTTATCATAGACGATGAAGCTGCCATTCGTCATACACTCCGAGATATTTTGGAGTACGAAAAGTACGAAATAGACGAAGCCAAAGACGGTCAGCAAGGTCTTGATATGTTGCTTATCAATAATTATGATGTGGTTTTGTGCGACATCAAAATGCCAAAAATGGACGGTATAGAAGTACTACAAAAAGCCGTAGAACTAGGCAGAGAAAGTGCTTTTATCATGATTTCGGCTCACGGAAATATCGAAACTGCCGTCGAATGTACCAAAAAAGGAGCGTTTGATTTTATCGAAAAACCACCCGATTTGAACCGTCTTTTGGTTACGATTCGTAATGCGATGGAAAAAACTCAACTCGTTACCGAAACCAAAACACTAAAGAAAAAAGTACCCAAAACGATTGATATAATCGGAGAATCACAAGCAATTCAAGACGTAAAAGAAACTATCGAAAAAGTTGCGCCTACTGATGCTCGTGTAATGATTACGGGTCCTAATGGCTCTGGTAAAGAATTGGTTGCTAAGTGGTTACACGAAAAAAGTGAGCGTTCGGCTCATCTTTTAGTAGAAGTAAACTGTGCTGCCATTCCTTCCGAACTTATAGAAAGTGAGCTTTTCGGACACGAAAAAGGCTCTTTTACTTCGGCTATCAAACAGCGTTTAGGAAAATTTGAATTGGCTGATAAAGGAACTCTATTTTTGGATGAAATTGGAGATATGAGCCTTTCAGCACAAGCAAAAGTTTTACGTGCGCTGCAAGAACACAAAATTACTCGTGTGGGTGGCGATAAAGAAATTAAAGTTGATGTTCGTGTAGTCGCTGCAACAAATAAAAATCTAAAGGAAGAAATCAAAAAAGGAAACTTTAGAGAAGATTTGTACCACCGTTTGGGAGTCATTTTGATAAAAGTTCCTGCTCTTAATGAACGTAGAGAAGATATTCCTCTTCTTGTCGAACACTTTTTGGATCAAATTGCTACTGAATATGGCGAACCCAAAAAGAAAATTGATGCAGCAGCAGTCAAAGAACTCCAAAAACACGATTGGACGGGAAATATTCGTGAACTCCGAAATGTAGTTGAAAGACTTATCATTATGAGTGGAAAGGCAATTACAGCAGAAGATGTAAAAAAACATGCTTAAAAAATCAATTACGAAATATGAAATATTCAGAGTAGCTAATTAAAAATTACGCTCTATTGTATATTGTATTCGTAATTCGTAATCTTTAATTCGTAATCGTTTGATAAGATTTTTTAGTTTGTAGTTTCAATAGTAGCAACTTCTTTATCTTTATTTGAGTCAGAATTATAATTGTCATTTTTTGAAGGAAGCGTAAACCAAAATGTTGTTCCTTCACCTTCTTTGCTTTCTACTCCTATTTCTCCTCCATTTTGCTCTACAAATTCTTTACAGATAATTAGTCCTAATCCAGTTCCTTTTTCGCCTTCTGTTCCTTTTGTAGAATATTTATTGTCTAGTTTGAAGAGCTTTTGAGAAACTTCTTTGGGCATTCCTATGCCTGTGTCTGTTACAGATATTTTGGTAAAACCAGTGTTATTTCCTTCTTGGTCTTTTTCTATATCTGCACTTACTCGTATTTTTCCTTCTCTAGGTGTAAACTTAACAGCATTCGAAACCAAATTCCTCATAATTGTAAAAACAGCATTTTCGTCAGCAAAAACAATTTTGTCTTCCATATTTGCATAAGATGAATCAATTTCTTTTTCTTCTATTTGAGGCTTAAGTATTGCACACATTTTAGCCATAATCACGCTTAATTCTATATTTTGAGGCTCTAAAGTCACAGCTTTCATCTGAATCCTTGACCACGAGAGCAAATCTTCCAAAAATTTATACAAATTATCTAATGTTCGTTCTTGGTCGGCTGCCATACTGATTATTTCTTCTTTTGGAAGTTTGTCGCCAAAGGTAGAAATAAGATGTGAATATCCTTTTAGAGAATTTAAAGGGCCTTTTAGGTCATGGGCTACAATGGAGAAAAAACGGTCTTTAGTTTGATTAATGGCATTGAGTTCTTTTTTTGATACTTCCAATTCTTCATTTATTGATTTTAATTCTTGATTTTGTTTTTGAATAGAATTACTTTGATTTTTAAGCATTTTCTGTGTCCGTTTTCCATAGCGATAACGGCTATAAATCAAAAAAGCAACAATTAATAAGGCAATAACAGCTATTAATCCAATGAGATTAAACATTTGCGCCCTCTCTACTTCTGCTTTTTGTTGAAGTTGTTTTTCACGTTGATTGTACTCTAAGAGTCCTATTTCTTGTTTGTGACGTTCTTGTTCGAACTGCATTTGAAGACTATTAATTTTACGAATAGAAACTTCATTATTTACAGAATCTTTATATGTCAGATATTTTCTATAATAACTCAAAGCCATTTTATCTTTTTGGCTTTTCTCATACAGATTAGCAAATGAAAAATAAACCTGTCTGTACAATAAATTATTATCTAAAGATAAAGCCGTTTTTTCAGCTCGTTTCAAAAATAATTCTGCTTTGTCATACGAACCTTCTGCGCTATAAATATCGCCCAAACGAATAGAAAGTAAAATAGCTTGTTGTGCTTCTCCCAACTGTTCAGCAATTTGAAGGGCTTCAAAAGCATATTTTTTGGCTAAATTATAATCAAATTTTGTAAAATATAATTCGGAATATAACTCATAAGTAGCTAACAAACATTTTCTCTTTGATTTTCCAGTACAAAACTCTTCTGATTTTTCAAGGTAAAACAAAGCATTCTCATATTCTTTTTTGGCAATAAAAACCCTTACAAGTCCGTGTGCTGCTGCTGCTTGTATCTTTTTATTTTCATTACTATCTTCACTTTGATTTTTACTTTCCTTACTTGCCCATTTCAATAACTCTTCGTAGTAATATTGCGCCTCCTTATACTGTTGACTCTCCAAATAGAGGTTAGCAATACTTTCATAAAAATCTTCTTTTGTAAGTAATGGATTTTTGTAACTCTTCCACAACTCAAAAGCTCTCAAATAACTGTTCAAAGCCTCTACTTTATTTCCAGTTTCATCATAAATTTTACCAAGTTGATGGAATAAAAAAGGAGGAGGGCTTTCTTTTTGATTTTTGAACTCAGAAATCTGCTTTTCTATAATTTGAGAAGCCTTTAAATGTTCGCCTTTAGTTTGTAAGACCTTGGCATACTGATAAGCAGCAATAGCTACAAGACGACTAGGAATAAATGTCTTACTTAACTCATATCCATTTTTAGCATACTTATATGCCATTTCATTGTCATTTTTTGTTACTCGGATAACAATAGCATTATAAAGAGAGAGCTTAACAGTATCTTCTTTTTGTCGTAATTCTAGCGCATGAATGAGACTATCTAATTCTTTTACATTTTGATTATAAGAAAAACTATAAAAACAAATGAAATACAAAAAAATAAATATTATTGTCTTAAAACTGATTTTTACACAAAGATCAATATTCAACCCATCTTTCAGTAAATAAAAATA